>JACMKW010000580.1 GCA_014379885.1 Rhizobacter sp. | reverse complement strand
CTGGCGGGCTCAGGCGCTGCGCTGGCGGCGGCCGATGCGGCAGCCACCATGGTCGTCGGTGCAGACGCGACAACCGGGGGTGCGGAAGCTGCGATCGGAGTCGAAGGCACGACAGGCGAGGGCACAACCACCACAGGGGCTGGCGCGGGTGCCGGCGGTGTGGGTGCTGAAGCCACGACAGGAGGCTTCGGAGGCGTCACAGGCGCAATCACCACCGGCGGCATCACAGGTGCTGGTGCGGCAACCACGGCGGGCGCTGCTGCGGGCGACTTGCCAGATGCCGCTGCAGACGCACTCGACAGCTTCTTCAACTCGTCAACGTTCTTGGACAGCTCGGCCACACGGGCGGTGGCGTCTTTCTTCTCGCGCTCTTTCGACAAGCGATCTTCCGGAGCCGATGCCTTCGCGGCAGCGCCCTTGCTCAGCGTGAGCTTGTCAGGCGCAGGAGCGGCAGAGGCCTTGCGGTCATCGACCGACGACTGCACCTTGCCACTGGCTTGGCGCGCCGTGCCGTCGGTCTTGGCAGCCGGTACCGCAGCAGCCAGACGTTGGCGGTAGGTGCCGAAATCGGCACTCTGGGCCTGGATCATCTGCCGGGCTTCGGCAGGTGTGACGGCCTTGGCCGTCTCGGTCGAAGGCACCGCCAGCACCACGCCGGACTTCAGGCGATTGATGTTGCTGTTGATGAAGGCTTCTGGGTTGGCCTGGTAGAGCGAGGCCAGCATCTGATCGAGAGACACCCCCGGCCGTTGATTGCGGCTGGCGATGCGCGACAGCGAATCGCCCGGGCGAACCGTGTACTCATCTGCCCCGGCTTGTGCCGGCGCAGCAGCAGGCGCCTTGACGCTGGGCTTGCGGGTCTCGGAAGTGGATTCACCCGTAGACGCTCTCGGCGCAACAGGCTTGCGTTCAGCGCGCGGCACCGGCGCAACTGGCTCAGCCGGCGACGGCGTGATGATGGGCGAGGTTGTTGCAGCGGGCGGCACAGGCGTTGCAGCAGTGCGGGTAACCGGGGGGTCGAACAGGAGGGTGTATTCGCGCACCAGTCGGCCTGTGGACCAGTTGATCTCCAGGATCACGTCGACAAAAGGCTCCTGGACTGCACGATCGCTGGTGACGCTGAGGTAGGAGCGGCCATCGGCACGGCGCTGCAACACGACCTGCGTGTTCGTCAACACGGCGTTGTAGTCAACACCCGCGGCACGATAAGACTCGGGCGGCGCCACGCGGATGTTGAGGTTGGAAGCCTCCTCGGGCGTGATGCTGGTGATGTCGATCTCGGCACGCAAAGTTTCACCGAGTGCCGACTGCACTTGCAGACGCCCCAGGCCCAAGGCCCAGGCATTCGAGGCCACGAGGCAGGCGGCGAGAGCCGCCCCGGTCAGAGCGAATCGCCCTGTGTACAGCGAGTTTCTTTTCAAGGCGTCTCCCAATAGGACGGGGGTGGAAGCGAGCGAGCCCCACTGCTTTCGGAGTTGTTGTTGACGCTAACCACGGGTTTCCTGGGCGTAACAGTAGAAATCACAATAACATCAACTAGATACGAAGACAAGCTCATGCAATGTCTGACATTCGCTTGCAACCGTGTTTCACGGGTTCAGGAGACGGCCCCTGTTGTGGCTCCGCAACGAGGTTCAGGGGCCGGGCGAGCATACCGCCTCAGGCGTTCAAAAGGATGCGAAGCATGCGGCGCAATGGCTCCGCAGCACCCCACAGCAGTTGATCTCCAACGGTGAAGGCCCCCAGGTACTCGGGGCCCATCGCCATCTTGCGCACGCGCCCCACGGGGATGGTCATGGTGCCGGTCACCGCCACAGGCGTCAGATCACGGATCGTGGCCTCGCGGTTGTTGGGCACGAACTTCACCCAGGCATTGTCGTTGGCGATCATCGATTCGATGTCGGCCAGCGGCACGTTCTTCTTCAGCTTGAAGGTCATTGCCTGGCTGTGGCAACGCATCGCACCCACACGCACGCAGAAGCCATCAACCGGCACCGCTGGCGTGCCGAAGCCTTCGCCCTGACCCATGATCTTGTTGGTCTCGGCACCGCCCTTCCATTCTTCCTTGGTCACGCCGTTGCCCATGTCCTTGTCGATCCAGGGGATCAGGCTGCCGCCCAGAGGAACGCTGAAATTCGCGGTCTCCGCTTCGCTGAACGCGCGCTGCTTGGCGACCACCTTTCGGTCGATTTCAAGAATGGCGCTCTTGGGGTCGTCGAGCAGCGATCTCACCTCGGCGTTGAGCGTGCCGTACTGGGTGAGCAACTCGCGCATGTGCTGGGCGCCACCGCCCGACGCGGCTTGATAGGTCTGCGTGCTCATCCACTCCACGAGGCCCGCCTTGTACAGAGCACCCACACCCATCAGCATGCAGCTCACGGTGCAGTTGCCGCCGATCCAGTTCTTTCCACCGGTGGCCAAAGCCTTCTTGATCACCGGCATGTTGACCGGGTCCAGGATGATGACCGCATCGTCCTTCATGCGCAGCGTGGAGGCGGCATCGATCCAATGGCCGTTCCAGCCCGCTGCGCGCAGCTTGGGGTACACCTCGGTGGTGTAGTCACCGCCCTGGGTGCTGATGATGATGTCGCAGCGCTTGAGCGCGTTGATGTTGAAGCCGTCTTGCAGCGTGGTTTCGTTCTTCGCTAGCGCTGGCGCCTTGCCGCCGATGTTGCTGGTGCTGAAGAACACCGGCTCGATCAATGCGAAGTCGTTCTCTTGCTGCATGCGATCCATGAGCACCGAACCCACCATGCCTCGCCAGCCCACCAGGCCGACCAATCTCGTAGCCATGTTTATTCCTATCGTCTGTGATTAAGTTTGAAGTCGTGAAAGCGCTTATTGAATCAGCGTTGCGCTTTCAGGCAGGCGACCACAGCGTCGCCCATCTCCTTGGTGCCGACCTGGGTGGTGCCGGCACTGTAAATATCGGTGGTGCGCACGCCTTTTGCCAGCACAGCCTTGACAGCAGCCTCGATTCGCAGCGCAGCGGCTTCCTGGTTCAGGCTGAAGCGCAACATCATCGCGGCCGAAAGAATCGTTGCCAGGGGATTCGCAATGCCCTTGCCTGCGATGTCGGGTGCCGAGCCGTGGCTGGGCTCGTACAAGCCTTGGTTCTTCGAGTTGAGCGAAGCCGAAGGCAGCATGCCGATCGAGCCGGTGAGCATGGCCGCTTCATCGCTCAGGATGTCGCCAAACATGTTGCCAGTGACGATCACGTCGAGCCGCTTGGGTGCCTTCACCAGTTGCAT
>JACMKW010000579.1 GCA_014379885.1 Rhizobacter sp. | reverse complement strand
CTAGAAGAGCCTGAGCTTGGTTTGGCAGCAATGGCGGGGGCACACGATTCTCCGATTTGTGCGCGCCCAGCTCTGCTCTTCGAGCACGAGACCGGT
Source organism: Rhizobacter sp. (assembly GCA_014379885.1). The sequence goes on along the minus strand of JACMKW010000579.1, from coordinate 6,022 downwards.
TGGGAAAACTGGGGGGAGTTTTCTGCAGGAAACAGCGAGAGATTCGCTGGGCGGTGGGGTTGCGGGTAAACCTTCGCATTGTACCCGAGCGAAAGTGGTGCGCACCCCTTGCATGAGTGGGAACGCTTATCGTTTCCAGAGCCCTGCATGGCCCGCAGGAGAAGCGAGTCGCGCGCTGTAATGCGCTCCCATAATTCGCCCTGGACACAACAAGAGGAGTGACACATGAAGGGCGACCCCAAGGTCATCGAACTGCTCAATGCGCAGCTGAAGAACGAGCTCACCGCCATCAACCAGTATTTCTTGCACTACCGCATGCTGAAACACTGGGGCCTGGACAAACTGGCGGCCAAGGAATATGCCGAGTCAATCGGAGAGATGAAGCACGCCGACAAGCTGATGGATCGCATCTTCACGCTCGATGGCCTGCCCAATCTGCAAGATCTCGGCAAGCTGCTGGTCGGCGAAGACACCGTCGAGATCCTGAACTGCGATCTCAAATCCGAGACGGGCGCACAGGCAACCATCAAGGAAGGCATCGCACATTGTGAATCGGTGCGCGACTACGTATCTCGTGATCTGTTGCAGGGGATCCTCGACGACACGGAAGAACACATCGACTTTCTGGAAACCCAACTCGACCTGGTCACCAAGGTCGGGCTTCAGAACTACCTGCAGTCGCAAATGGGCGAAATCGCCACCTGAATGCCAACAAATCCCGCCACCGCACATGGGTGTAGGGCGGGCTCTTGAATTGCGAATCATTCTTATTTATCATCTCATCCATCGGCCCAAGGCGTGGGTCGGGAGTGATCAAGATGATTGTTTGCGTCTGCAACCGCATTTCGGACCGCGACATTGAGCGCCACGCCCGCAATGGTTGTGCGAGCTTCGACGAACTGCAAATGGACAGCGGCGTGTCGTCGTGCTGCGGGCGCTGCACCGATTGCGCACGAGACGTGTTCGAAACTGCGCGCTCGTCGAGTCACCGGGGCCAGGCGATCAATTTCGCCGCCCGACCTGTTGTCGCCTGATCCCTTAGCTTGGTATCGCCAAGGCCGCGATCCCTGCCTTCGCAACCTGGGCGTCTTCAGGCGCCTTGACGCCACTCACACCCACCGCTCCAACGCACTGCCCCTGCACCAGAATGGGCACCCCACCCTCTAGAAGACCTTGCACCTCAGGCGCGCTGAGGAACGCGGTGCGCCCCTGGTTGATCATGTCTTCGTAGACCTTGCTCTCGCGCTGGCCCAAGGCCGCGGTGTGCGCCTTGGCCGGGGCGATGTGCGCCGAAATGGGCGCGGCGCCGTCGAGCCGCTGCAGCCATAACAGGTGACCGCCATCGTCGACGATGGCAATCGTCACGGGCCAGCCGTGACCCAGCGCCTCAGCCTCCGAAGCGCTTGCGATCCGCTTCACATCATCCAGGCTCAGCATCGGTTTGGTTTTCATGTGCGACTCCGTTGTGCCCAAAGCGTGCAGCATGCCGCAGGGCAGAGGGTGTGCGTTTTCATGCATACCGCAGCGCGTCAGCCGGGAACTAGAATGCCGGCGTTTAGGTCTTAACCCAGCCTGAACCCGCGCAGTTCTCATCAAGGAGGTTCCATGAACGACAACAACCTGCAGACCGCTTACGGCTTGACTGGATCGGTCACCACTGCTGACCAGCGCAACCGTGTCCTGCGTAACACCTACTGGTTGCTTGCACTCTCGCTGGTGCCCACTGTGGCGGGCTCCTGGGTGGGCATGCAGATGGGGTTCAACTGGTTTGCGAAGAACCCCTTCATCGGCTTCATGGTGTTCATGGGCGTGGCCTTCGGCTTCTTCTACGCCATCGAGAAAACCAAGAACTCTGGCCTTGGCGTTGTGCTGCTGCTGGCCTTCACCTTCTTCATGGGCTTGATGCTGTCGCGCATGCTCGGCGGCATCCTGGGCAGCTACCGCAACGGCAGCCAGCTCATCACGATGGCCTTTGGCGGCACTGCATTGGTGTTCTTCGGCATGGCCACACTCGCCAGCACCATCAAGCGCGACATCTCCGGCATGGGCAAATGGCTGTTTGTCGGGCTGATCGGCATCATCGTTGCCAGCGTCGCCAACATCTGGCTGCAAATGCCTGCGCTGATGATGACGGTGTCGGTGCTGGCGGTGCTGATCTTCTCGGCCTACATGCTGTACGACCTGAAACGCGTCGTGGATGGTGGCGAAACCAACTACATCTCGGCAACGCTGGCGATCTACCTGGACGTGTACAACGTCTTCGTGCACCTGCTGAGCCTGCTGGGGATCTTCGGCGGCGAACGCGATTAGCGGTCGCCTATCGGCCGGACGGAAGGCGGGGGGCCCTTTGGGCCCCCTTCTCTTTTTTGCGATCAGTCTTTTTCGAAGACGGCCATGCTCTCCACATGCGCCGTGTGCGGGAACATGTTGATCGCACCTGCAGCCGCACAACGATAACCCGCTTGATGCACGAGCAAGCCAGCATCGCGGGCCAGCGTGGCGGGGTTGCAGCTCACATAAACGATGCGCTTTGGCGGGTTGTAGGCGGTCGGCGCGGCCGCCAGATCAGCCAGTGCCTTCGCCAGGGCAAACGCCCCTTCGCGTGGCGGGTCGACCAACCACTTGTCGGCATGGCCATAGCCCGCCAGTTCTTCGGGCGTGATCTCGAACAGGTTACGTGCCACGAAACTGGTCTTCTCGGCCAGGCCGTTGAGCGCCGCGTTCTCGCGTGAGCGTGCAACCAGCGCCTCGCTGCCTTCGATGCCCAGCACTTCGCGCGCCTCGGTGGCGAGCGGCAGCGTGAAATTACCCAGACCGCAGAACCAGTCGATCACCCGTTCGCCCCGCCCCGCCTCAAGCAAGCGCAGTGCGCGGCTGACAAGCACGCGGTTGATCTGATAGTTGACCTGGGTGAAATCAGTCGGCCTAAACGGCATGGTGATGCCGAACTCAGGCAAGGTGTAAGCCAACTGAGTGCCGCCTTCATCCAGCAATTGAACGGTGTCAGGGCCCTTGGGCTGCAGCCACCATTGCACGCCGTGCAGTGCGGCGAACTCACGCAAGCGCTGCAGATCGGCTGCACTCAGCGGCTCTAGGTGGCGCAGCACCAGCGCCGTCACCTCATCGCCCACCGCCACTTCAATTTGCGGCAGGCGATCGCGTTGATCCATGCCGGTCACCAGATCGCGCAGCGGCACCAGCATCGCACTCAAGTGAGGAGGCAGCACTTCGCAACTGTCCATGTCGGCCACATAGCTCGATTTGCGCTCATGAAAACCCACCAGCACTCGCTCTTTCTTGACCACGTAGCGCACCGACAATCGCGCCCGGTAGCGGTAGCCCCAGGCCGGCCCCTCGATCGGGCGCAACACACGCTCGGGCTTGACCTTGCCCAAGTGCCACAACGCATCTTCGAGCGCACGCTGTTTGGTGGCAACCTGCGCGCTCACGTGGAAGTGCTGCATCTTGCAGCCACCACACGTGCCAAAGTGGCGGCAACCCGGCGTCACACGTTGTGAGCTTTCATGGCGCATGGCCACGAGCGTGGCCTGCTCCCAGTTGTTCTTCTTGCGCTGCACGCTGACCAGGACTTCTTCACCGGGCAAAGCGCCCTCGATGAACACCACCTTGCCTTCGGCGTTGTGCGCCACACCTTGTGCTTCGAGGTCGAGCGACTCGACCTTCAGCCATTCATCTGCTGCTGTCATGGGCCGATTGTCTCAGCCCGCAAGCTTCACTCAGAAAGCGACGTCAGAAAAGCGAATCGCGGTTGATGCCGCTGCGCGCCATGCGGCGCTTGAGCTTGACCAGGGCTTCTTGCTGGATCTGCCGGATGCGCTCACGGGTGAGGCCCAGGCGTTCGGCCAGCACCTCCAGCGTCTCGGGCTCGCGGTCACGCAGGCCATAGCGGCCCGCCAGCACTTCGCGCTCGCGGTCGTTGAGCTCGTCCAGTCCATGCTGCAGAAGCACTTCAACTTCGTTGTGCAGCGTCAGGCTGGCCGGGTCGCTCGCACCATCATCGGCCACGCTGTCGAGCATGGACTCGGAACCATCGCGTTCGAGCGGGGCGTCCAATGAGGCCGGTGTCTCCGAGAATTTCAGCAGCTCGCTCACCTCTTGCACCGGGCGGCCGACGCGGGCTGCGATGTCTTCCACGCGGACAGGTTGGTCGCCATCGGCATGCGTGGACTCTGCCTCCAGTGCCCGGCGCGCCTTGAGCACATGGTTGAGTTCGCGCACCACGTGCACCGGCAACCGCACCAACCGCGCCTGATGCATGATCGCGCGCTCGATGCTCTGGCGTATCCACCACGACGAATACGTCGAGAAGCGAAATCCGCGCTCCGGCTCGAATTTGCCGATGGCATGCATGAGCCCGAGGTTGCCTTCTTCGATCAGGTCGGTCATCGGCAAGCCGCGACCGAGGTAGTTCTTGGCAATGCTCACCACCAGGCGCAGATTGCGCTCGATCATTTCCTGGCGGGCGGCAAAATCACCGGCACGCGCACGGGTGGCGGTCTCAAATTCTTCTTGCGGCGTGAGCAAAGGCGCGCGGCGAATCTCGCGCAGGTAGGTCTGCAAAGTGTTGCCGATTTCGCCATCACCGGCCGCGATCTCGATGGCCGCCGGCGCGTCGTCAGCCTGCGGCTCCACCCCGTCGGCGCCTGGGTCGACCGCCCCCTGCAATACCGACTGCAGGCTCGGCGGCGAAAACGGCGGCACTGGAGTCTGTGGCGTTGTGTCCGCCGCAAGCCCGTTCCCTGTGCTGCGCTTCTTGCTCATGGTGGGGCGCGTGTGGGGCGGGCGTGATGGGCTCAGCGCTCTTCAGCGCGGAGGCAAGAGCTTGGCGGGATCGACCGGCTTGCCCAGCTTGCGGATCTCGAAGTGCAGTTGCACCCGCTCGGTGTCGCTCGAACCCATCTCGGCGATCCTCTGCCCACGCTTGACGAGTTGCTCTTCTTTCACAAGCAAGGCCTGGTTGTGCGCATAAGCGGTGAGGTAGGTGTTGTTGTGCTTCAGGATCACCAAATTGCCGTAGCCACGCAAGCCGGAACCCGCGTACACCACCTTGCCGTCAGCGGCAGCGAGCACAGGGTCGCCCGCCTTGCCCGCGATGGCAAGACCTTTGGTCTTGTTTTCATCAAACGGGCTGACGACAGTGCCCTTGGCAGGCCACAACCAGTTCACATCGTCATCGCCTTCGCGTGCCGCAGGTGGCGCGGGCAATGGAGCAGGCGGCGGTGTCGTGGACGCCGCAGGCGCTGCACCCGAGGCCGCTGCCGGCGGTGTGCGTGGAGCATCCAACGGACGAGTGTCCAGCTTGACCGATGCCACCCCGCGTGTGGCCACGGCATTCGGGTCGGCACCCGGCGCGACCACGCGCAACACCTGCCCCACTTCAATGACGTTGGGGTTCTCCAGGTTGTTCCACTTGATGATGTCTTTCCAGCTCTGGCCGGTTTCCAGGCCGACGCGGATCAGGGTGTCACCGGGTTTGACGGCGTAGAAGCCTGCCTTGCCGGCGTTCTCGGCACCGGGCAACACCTTGCCTGCCTCGACCGGCAGCGCAGCCACGGCAGGTGCAGACGCTGCAGCACCAGGTGCGGCCGCCACGTTGACCGGCCGGTTGAGCACCGAGCGGTCTTCAATCGGCGCGCGGTACTTTGAAGGAGCTGCGCAGCCAGCAAGCACCAGCACGGCCAACGCGCCAACGAGGTACTGCACGCATGCGCCATTGCGTGCGCCGAACGCTGCGCTTGTCATCCATCGCGTCATGGCCAATGTCATCAATCCGTTCCTGATTTGAGAGGGACGAAGTTCACGGCCTCATGCACTGAGCGCTCGTAAGCCTCTTCTGTTCTGTCAACCACCACGAGCACCTGGCGGCGCCCACCCGCGTCGTGCACCGGGGCGACCAAGCGCCCACCGATCGCGAGTCTTTGCCAGACGCGGCAATGATGCTGTCATAGGGAGCATTCGGGGGATGCCCCCGCATGCCGTCACCATACACCAGCCGGATGTT
>JACMKW010000062.1 GCA_014379885.1 Rhizobacter sp. | reverse complement strand
GACAAGGCTCAAAGCCAGGGCAGACAAGGTGTGTGTGTTCATGTGAGGCAGGTTAACAGCAGGGCCAAGGAGAAAACGGTTCAAGTGCGGGCGCCAAAACGCGCGGCCGATCGTGCGGGGGCTCGCTCCGCTTCAATCTCACGGTCACGCGGCTCGGCCGTGGTCACCAACGACTCGATGAGCGTGCGAGCAGCCGCCGCCACGTCTTCAACGGCTTTGTCGAATGCGGCTTCATTCGCTTTCGACGGCACGTTGAAGCCGCTCAGCTTGCGCACGAACTGCAGGGACGCGTCGCGTATCTCCAGCTCGGTGGCGGGTGGCTCGAAGTTGAACAAGGTCCGGATGTTTCTGCACATGGCAACTCCACGCTCGCTATTTGCCCGCCGCGCCGACCACGATGCGGTAGTAGGTCTTGCCTTTGTCCGACTGCAGCGCCACGTAGGCGTTGTTGCCCAGCCGGCCCACACTCAACTGGCCCTTGTTGATGCCACCCTTCAGCGGCAGGCGGCAGGTCTCGGCACCACGTTCCACGTCGTAGCACGACAGCACGTTGCCGGTGGCCACCACCAGGTAACGCCAGTTGCCCACGAAGCCGCAGGCCAGCGGCGCCGAGCTGCTGTCTTCGCCGGCTTCGCGCGGGCCGACGGCATGAACAGTGTGCAGGTTGAATTCTTGTGCGGTGACGGTGTCGATCAAGTGCACACGCCCGCCATAAGTGCGCTTCAAGCCGCCGAGCCGATCCACTGCCCAGGTGTAGCCACCCACCGCACCCACCCGCCCGTCAGGCGACAGCGCCACACAGGCCGGGTCTTCGCCACGCCAGGTTTCCTTGGCGAACTTCACAGCCGACGCCCAGGCTGGCGCAGTGGTCACCTCACCTGCCGCCGAGGCGAGCTCCGTCTCGGCCGGCGCACTGGCCACTGGCTCCAGCACCAGTGGCACCGCTTTCGGCAAGGCCGGGCTCAGCACCGTGAGGCCGGCACGTTGAGCCGCACCGTCGATGGCACGCTGAATGGCATTGCTGATGGCCGCACCTTCGGTCAACCCGTCTGACGGCGGGATGCCACGCGTGCCCATGCCGTCGAGCGTGAAGGCCTGTACCTGGGCCGACTTGTCGACGATGCGGAACTCGGCGGTGGCGGTCGCGGTGTAGAACAAGCCGAGCACCGGCTTCACGCTCACGCTCACACCCACACGCACGACTTTCTGGATGTCGTACTTGCCGGCGCGCTTGATGAATTCTTCAGCCGTGATCACGTGGCCCGGGTCAGCCAGATCGACCCAGCCTTTTTTGAGTTGCTTCGCCTTCGCTTCGTCGAGCACCACGTAGTTCGAGTCGCCCAGCAGTTCTTCGGCCCGCGCGAGTGCCACCTTTTCGTAGGCCGCGTATTTGGGGTCGGACATGTAGGCGGCTACCGAGACGCGGTCACCATCGGCCGCGCGTGCGCCACCCGCCACACAGCACGCCCACAGCAAGACGAGCAGCCGCCGCATCATTGCCAGCTCTGCCCGATGCGCTCGACCAAGCGCTTCGCCGCGCTGATGGCGAGGATGTCGGTGGCCATGGCGGTCGACACCGGGTTCCAGCCGGTGAGCGCCTGGTACGAATCATCAATCGGGCTATCGAGGCCACGCACCTGGCTGCTCACCGTGCCTTCGAAGCGATAGCCTGCTGTCTTGTCTTCGGGGTCGGTTCGTGAGTTCGTGCGCCCATCGGCCATCAAGCGGATGTAGGTCACGCCGGGCAGCAGCTGCTTGGGAACGGGCACATCGATTTCGGTGCGTGCACCCAACTTGGCCAGTGATTCAGACAGCGAAGCGCAAGCCTTGACCCAGGGCGCCGGCTTGCCGGCCAGGCGCATGCCACAGCTCAACACCACCTGCCGCCCCGCGAAGTATTCTTTCTGCCGCTCCTGCGCCACATCGGCCGGCGCGCAGGCCAGCTTTTCATTGGATGCCTGTTTGGCCAGACAGGGATAGCCAGCGTCCGACAGCAGAGAGACCAAGCGCGCCTGCGGCACAAAGCCGATGGTCGATTCATCCGGCACCCAGGCCGCAGCCATCAAGCTGCGCAACGGCCGCAGTGCGCGGCCTGCAGCTTCCAGTCGCTCCACGGGGTTGGTGCTGCTCTTGAATGCTGCATACGCCTCCACATGGGCCTGCGCCAGGGTCAGCAGGCGCGTTTCGTCCTGCTTCATCTTTTGCAGCATCTTGGTCACGCCGCCCAGCCTCACCTTGAGCGCAGCAGCCGACACCTCCGGCACCTCGCTGAAATCATTGGTCCCCAGCAGCGAGGCCGCCGCCGCCGCCGAGCTTTCGCGTTGCGGCAAAGGCTTCGATGCGTCTTCAGCAGTGGCCAGCATGGCGCCCACCTGCTTGCCCAGCGCCAGCAGCACGTCGCGCTTGCGGGCACGATCAAAGTCAGCGCGGCTGACCGACACGCGCACCCAGGCCTGGCAGCGGCGGGCGTCCACCCATTGCTGGTCGGCACGCACGTTCTGCAAGGTCACGCTGGTGGTGGCCTCGGCCACCGACTCGATGGACGAGCGCAGCACCTGCTTGCCGCCTTCACTCACCTTGCTGTCATTGAGTTTCACGCTGGAACTCACCGACACCCGAATGCGTTCAGCCAGCTCCTTGAGCGCCTGCGTGCGCGCGGCGGCCAGTGCCTCGCTCAGGCGATCACCGTCGATGGTGGCCGAGCCCACGGCGCTCACGGTGGCCGGGTCTTCGTTGGCTTGGGGGGTGGTCCAGGCCGGCGGTGTGTCGCCGTCGGCCGGCACCTTGCATGCTGCAGCGACGTTGATGCTGGCCGACACGATGGCCGCGCCAAGCAGCAACGAACGCAGCAGCGTCGGCTTCACTGCCCGCTCTTTTGCGCCACCTGCGCCGGCGCGGCGCGGCGGCGGAATTGCTGCAACAGCATTTCTTCCACATCGGGCGAGGCCGCGCTGCCGGTGGTCTCCACGGCCTGTTTGACCAGGCTGCGTGTGCTGCCGGAGTCGAGCGAGACCTCGGCGCACAACCACTTCGCGCCGCTCGCCGCCACCTCTTCAAGCCGGGTGACGCGGGTGTTGGTAAGTGCCTTCTCGGTCAACACCTTGGCCACCGACTTGAATGACTGTGTGCTCTTCGCACCGGTCTTGGTGGTGCTGAGCTCGTCGCTGGCCTGGATGTTGACTTCGAGATTGCGTGCCATCGTGACCCGCGCCAACGATGCCGCCTGGTTGCGGTCGAGCGAGAGGTTGCCGCTAGCTTCCACGCACTCGGCCGCGGCGACACCGCCCGCGGCCTCGGGTTGCAACACCCAGGCCGGCCACGAAGGCGCCGCCGGCTTGGAGGCGCAGCCCGCTCCCAACACAGCCACGAATGTGGCCGCCAGGCACAGGCAAGTGGTGCGGGCGGCAGCCATCAGAAGCGCAGCTTCAGGCCGAAGTTGAAGACGATCTGGTTCACGTTCTCACCACCGAACTTGGTGCGCTGGAAGCCCAGCTCCTCAAAGAGGCTGGTGCTTTCGCCCATCGGTTGCTCCAGACCGGCAAAGCCGCCGAAGAGCGACTCGCTGCCCGCGCCGCTGGTGTGCGTGGTGCCCACCACGGCCTTGCCGTAGAAGAGCATGTTCGAGGCTTGCATCGGGCGACCGACGTAGTAGGTTGCGCCACCAGTGATGCCGGTGCTGTCGAAACTGGAGCCGCCGATTTTCGACTTGAGATAGAGAACGTTGACCGACAGCGAAAGCTTGTCGGTGATCAGGCGCTCATATCCGGCGTTGACGTTCGCTTGCGAGAAATCACTGGACGACGAAATGTTGCCCGACAACGAAACGGCATTGCGCTTCTCTTGGGCTTGGGCCACCGTGGCCACGGCGGACAGTGCAAACACGCAGGCGATCAGACGGAGCTTGGTTTTCATGGGTGTTGTCTCTCTCAGAGCGAGCGGGTTGAGTCAGGCGGCCGGGCAACGCAGTCGTCATGCCTTCTAGGCCGGCGGACAAGAACACGCCCAGGGGGTGTCAGCGACTGCGCCGGAAAGTGTCGCATCGCCCCCCGGCGCCGGCACATGACAAAGGTAATTCGTCACCTTTCGCGTCTCGCAAGCGCCACCGCATGGCCACCGCATGACTTTCGTTGATTGCCATTCGTCACCCCCAGCGGGATAAAGGCGACTCTGGCAAGCCATGCCTTCTTGAACCGGTCAAAGACGGCCAGCCATGCCACTGGAGCCCCCATGAATCTTGTGATTCGCGCCCACACACTGAAAAGCGAAACCCTGTCCCAGGCCATCACCGGGCACTTTGACGAGCGCGGCGGCACCATCGGCCGCTCCGACACCAACACGCTGACGCTGCCCGACCCGGAGCGCCACATCTCGCGCCTGCAGGCCGAGGTGTGGTTCAGCAACGGCAGCTTCTCCAT
>JACMKW010000578.1 GCA_014379885.1 Rhizobacter sp. | reverse complement strand
GGCGGCCTTGAGCGGCCCGTCGACGTTGCCCTTTTTCGCCTCGATCTGGTCTTGGCGCAGGTAATCCACCATCCAGGCATTGAAGCCTGCCGGGTTGACGAGCGCTGCCTGAGGGATGGGGTTGATCAGCCGTTCCCAGGAGAAGCGATCCGGGGCTGGCACGTACTGCTTGATCAGCGCCTCGCGCTCATCAAGGTCTGCATACAGGAATTGATTGCAGAAGAGCATGGCCGCTACGGGATCGCGCCGGTCACGCAGGTACGCCTCGTAGTAGGCGTACTGCATGTCGGCCAACAGCAGAGGAAAGATGTCGGCGACGAAATCGAGCTTGCGCATCGCTCGCATGGAACGCACTTTGTCGGCCAGCAGGAATCGGGCGCGGTATTGAACGGAAACGCCCTTTTGGTTCAGCGCCCGGGCGGTGAGCGGGAGCCCGGACCGCGAGTACGTCACGAGGCGAGGCTCACGGCCAGAGGCCACATACCGCTTCTGGCCGGTCGGGCTGGTGGCGAACTGCCCTCCGCGCCCGACTGTGAGTTCGGCGATCACGTCGAAGGTTGTGAGCCCCATGCCCTCAATGGCGACGGTCATGTTCGAGTTGATGAATGCAAGCTGCTTCTTGATAGGGTATGGGTCATCGACCACCACGGTTCGAGCTTGGCTGCGCTCCGGGTCTTTGATATTGGGCAAGGAACGTGCAGGCTTGGTATGGCCGGTCGTCAGAAAAAGATAGTTGACGCAGAACGAATCCTTGTTGGTGGAGAGAACCCAGGAATCGTCGGTCTGTCGATCCGCATTCACGACAGTTTCGCGAACCAGGGTTATCTTCACGTGCGCTGGCGCGAGCGCAGCCAGATAGTGGTAAACCCAATGAAGATAGCGGCCGAATAAACCGCGAGAGTAGTAGGCATCCGCCGAGATGGGTTGATCGCCTCGACGACTGCCCAACCTGCTGCAGCGCTCATCGGCCAGCCATTGGTAGAAGGACGGCCCCTCCAGGATGGGGCCTGCACCAGTGACGGTCGCGTCTGAGAACTGGGTAATTTGCCCTGCCACGGTATTGACCAGGAAGAGATCATCCTGATCGAGGTCATGGCATCCAACCCCCGGGGGGTTCGGATCGAATATGTATATATGAATATTGCCGGACTTTCCGACGCGTTCGTTGGCAACGATTCGCTCCAACAACGTCAAACCCCTCGGGCCAATGCCGATGATCCCAACACGAGCTGCTGTCATTTAATACCCACCCTCTGAAGGAAATTAACTGAGTGCCGCTGCAAATTCACAAATCGTGCATCTGTGAATCGTTTCGCCAACTATGTTGCAGGCGATGTTTTGTTCGCTCAGGCTTAGTACGCACGTGCAATTAGCCTGACACCCCCCTTGAATGAGGGGTTGATCTTTGGGAGAGATGATGCGTTGGAATTTGTTCTCAATGGGTGTCAACTTGTAACTCAGCGGCGAGCTGTTGGCTTCTTGCCGAGCGGCTCGCCGGCTTCACCGCTGGGCTTGAAGGTGGCCCCGTGCTGCGCAAGGTGGTCACGAATCAGGCGCCGAACCACCTGCGAAGGGGTCACGTCCTGTTGCGCGCAGAGCGCTTCGAACGCCGCTTTCTTGGCGGGATCAATCAAAACGGTCAATCGGGCTGTTTTCAGTTCCATAGGGCCTCTGTGTTTTTTATGGTAATGAAATGATAATTGCAATTGCATGGTAGGCAAATTAGATTAGTGCAATGTCGATCCTCCAGTTTTTCCATCGCCTGTTGAGCAAGCACCGCACTCGACGGGCCAACCGCCAACTGGGCGGCGTGCTGGCGTTTGTGGCCGGCGCCGTCAATGCGGGTGGTTTTCTGGCGGTGCAGCGCTACACGTCGCACATGACCGGCATCGTTTCGGCCATCGCCGATGACCTGGCCGTGGGCAGCTTCGTGCTGGCACTGGCTGGCTTGGTCTCGCTGGTGACTTTCATTGCCGGCGCGGCTACCACGGCGCTGCTCATCAACTGGGCACGCCGACGCCAGTTGCAGAGCAAATATGCTCTGGCGTTGATGCTCGAAGCCTTGTTGCTGCTGCTGTTCGGCCTGGTGGGTGCCAACCTGAAGTCGCTGGTGCACCTGCTGGTGCCAACGGCCGTGCTTCTGCTGTGTTTCATCATGGGTTTGCAGAACGCCATCGTCACCAAGATCTCGCAGGCCGAGATCCGAACCACCCACATGACCGGGGTGATCACCGACCTGGGCATCGAGCTCGGCCGGCTTGTGTACTGGAACCGCACGCGACAGGGCAACGGCATCCACATCGTGCGGGCCAACCGCGACAAGCTCTTCATCCACTCCACCATCCTCGGCCTGTTCTTCGGCGGCGGGGTGGTGGGGGCCTTTGCGTTCAAGGCCATGGGGTTTTCGGCCACCATCCCGATCGCCTTGTTGCTCATCATCATGGCGCTGCCTTCGGTGACGGCCGACCTGTCGCAACGTGTCTTGCGAACACGGGTGGCCTGACAATCCAACACCATGCCCGATACCCTCGAACCCACCGAGCACGTCCAGCCCTTCGTCTACGACGACGACAACACCAAATCGATGCACTTCTCGATCTGCGAGTTGCAAAGCCGCATGCGAGTTGACCGGCCCGACGCGCTGGAGGTCGAGTACACCCGGGCGATGATGGGTTTTCTGCTGTTCAACGGCAAACCCGACGCCATCGCCATGATCGGGTTGGGCGGTGGCTCACTCGCCAAGTTCTGCTACCGGCACCTGCCCGACACGCGCATCACCGTGGTCGAGATCAACCCGCATGTGATCGCCTTGCGCGATGAATTCCATGTGCCCAAGAACGACGGGCGGTTTCGTGTGATCGAAGGCGATGGTGCCAACTTCGTGCGCCACCCGCCCAAACGGTATGACGTGCTGCTGGTCGACGGTTTCGACTACGACGGCTTGCCGTCCCGCCTGGCCACACAGCGCTTTTACGACGACTGTCATCAGATGCTTTCGCCCGATGGCCTGATGGTGGCCAACCTGCATGCCGAGCACCCCGACTACGCGCTCATCATCGGCCGCATCGAGCGCAGCTTTGCCGCCAACGTGCTGGTGGTCAACGTTAAACGAGAGGGCAACAGCGTGGTCTTTGCCTCCAAGGCCTCTCTCGCCGAACAACAGCGCCGTGGCGTGGTGCGCCACCCGCAGTGGCTTGGCCAGGAGGCCTGGCTTCAGCTGCGCTCAACCTTCACCCAGGTGTTGGCCTGCCTGCATGAAGAGGGCGCACCGTGATGGCAAGGCACCACGACGGCAGCGCCGGTGACGCCAATTACGGGGTGATCGGCAGCGGCTATGCGCACTACCGCCAGCCCGACCCCCACATTGCGGCCTTCATCAGCCGCGCGCTGGGTGACGCCCACACCGTGCTCAACGTGGGTGCCGGTGCAGGCTCGTACGAACCGCTGGACCGCAGCGTCACCGCTGTCGAGCCCTCGGCCTCCATGCGTGCGCAACGGCCGGCGCAGTTGCCGGCGGCCATCGACGCGCTGGCCGAGAAGCTGCCGTTCGACGACGACAGTTTCGACGCCAGCATGGCCACCTTCACCGTGCACCAGTGGTCCGACCTGCGCGCGGGCCTGGCGGAAATGCGCCGTTTGACCCGCGGAGCGGTCGTCGTGATGAGCTGCGCCCCCGATGAGCTCGACCGCTTCTGGCTGCACACCTATGCCCCTGAAGTGACGGCCGTGGAAGCACGCCGCTACCCACCCATCGCCCAGGTGGCCGGCGCATTGGGCGGCCGGGTCGAGGTGATCGCAGTGCCGGTCCCGCTTAACTGCAGCGACGGTTTCGGCGAGGCCTACTACGGCCGCCCGGAGCGCCTGCTCGACCCCGGTGCACGCCTGGCGTGTTCGGCCTGGAGCTTTGTGGGGGATGCGGTGGTTGAACGTTGTGTGTCTGCCCTGAAGCGCGATCTGGACAGCGGCGCCTGGGACGCCCGCTGGGGCCACTTGCGCAGCCAGCCGCATTTCGAAGGCTCGCTCAAGCTGATCGTGGGACAGCGCTGATTCAAGCGGGCGCAGAGGGGGCCATCAGGATCATCAAAGCGCCGGCCCGAGACCGAGGGGAGCAGGCATGTTCATCAGGATCCTTTGAAACACAGGCCGGTAGATCCCATCGGCCGCGTTACCGGCGAGCGGGTCCTTGTTCATCAGAAATGCCGTGTCCAGTTCCAGCCATTCCGTGGGGCTGAGCACACGTTCGGCCAGGGGCAGTACCACGCTCTCTTCGGTGTGCATGTGATCGAGGTAGAAGTCGATGTACTTGTTCATCGCGGTTTCGAAGCGCTCGCGCCTGCGCGGGCCTTGTTCGGTTTCACCCATCATCTCGAAGCCCAGCAGTTCGTGTTCGAGGTGGCGGATGGCGTTCTCGCCGTGGGCGTGGTCGCGATCCAGCTTGTCCAGCACCTCATTGAACTCGGCGCCGTGTGCACGCAGCATGGGGAACAGCAGTTCGCTTTCCTTGGTGTGGTGCAGCCGCTCCGGAAATTCATCCACATAGAAGAGCATGGCCCTGAGCACGCTGAAGTCGGGCAGCGTGTGCCGGCGCCGATGTTCGACCAGCAGGAGGCGGATCGATCGCAGCATGGCTGACAAGGCCTGGTGTTCGTTGCGGATGACGGTGACGGCTGGATGCATGGTGGGTGGCTCCTGTGCGGCCCTGCGCAAACTCCGGCCGGCGATTTCCAGTATCCCGACAAGAGCCGGCCGCTCTTTTGAGCGGCGACAAGAAATACCTACCCAAGCCGGCGAAGCAGCGTTAGCATCACTGTATGGACATCCAGTCTTTTGACCCCGCTGGGGCTCACTGGATACCACTTACAGATGCCGAGCCGCCATGAGCAAGGAACTTCGCCAAAACTACCGCCCCGACCCGCACAGAGTGCCCACCTGGTTGCTACGCGTCTGGCACTGGCTGTAGGGCAGCGGGGTCAAAGGGCAGGGGCTTGATCGCGCGCCGGGTGACGCGCGCTTCCAATGTCTCCATCTCACCCAGCGGCGTGAGCCGGGTACAGGCCAGCGCTGTGGGTTCGGAATGCGAGCGCTCTACACACAGCGCAACAAGGTGACCGGCATCAAGCCGGAGTTGCAACAACTCCCAGCGAGCCGGAGACTCATTCAACTCTTCTTCAAACGAGATTTGAACGTCGCCTGGGCGCTCGAAGTGAAAAGAGAACTTGTCCAAGGGCAGTGACAAGCCCATTCCGCGAGCCTTGATGTAGCTCTCCTTGAAAGTCCACAGCTCCCAGAATCGGTG
>JACMKW010000577.1 GCA_014379885.1 Rhizobacter sp. | reverse complement strand
TGCTCGTCACATCGGTGGCGCCGCCGGCCAGCGCCGCGATGCTGAAGCCTCCGGTGTAGCAGTAGCAGTTCAGCACCCGCTTGAAGCCGAAGTGACGCACCGTGTCGGCGAAGGTCTTGCGGCTGTCGCGCTGGTCGAGGTAGAAGCCGGTCTTGTGGCCTTCGGCCACGTCGAGCGTGAGCTTCCAGTCGTGCTCGCGGATGGTGACTTCGGTGCTGCCCTCTCTTGTGTCCGCTCCTGTGTCACCCCCACGCAACCAGCCCTTCACTTCCGGCAGGCCTTCGAGGCCGCGGGTGCTGGCATCGCTGCGCTCATACAGGCGGGTGAGTCCGGTGGCCTTGAGCAGCAGGTCGGCGATGGTGGCTTTCCAGCGTTCGATGCCGGCACTCAGGAATTGCACGCTCAGTGTGTCGGCATATCGGTCGACGATGAGGCCGGGCAGGCCGTCGGCTTCTCCGTGGATAAGGCGCAGGCCATCGCTTGCGATTGGCAAACGGGCGCGAATGGCGAGAGCCTGCGCGATGCGGCGCTCGAAGAAGGCGGCGTCGATGCGTTCGTTTTCATCAAAGCTCCAGGCACGCACGCGAATCTGTGAGCTGGGGCTGAAGGCCGCCCAGGCGAGGAAGCTGCCGTCTCGGGCATTCACACGCACCGTTTCGCCCGGGTCGGCCTTGCCGGAGTGGATGCTGCTCTCAAAGACCCAAGGGTGGCGCTTGAGCAGCGAGCGTTCCTTGCCTTCGCGCAGGGTGATTGTTTTCATCGCGGTTCTTCTTCCGGATAGGTCACAAACCGCTCAGCCTGAGGTATCGAAGGCGTGCTCCACCTTCGAGCGGGCCTTCGATACCTCAGGCTGAGCGGGTTGTGGTGGGTGGCGGGCGGGCTAACGTTTCTTGGCGCGTGGGTGGGCGGCGTCGTACACCTTGGCAAGGTGTTGAAAGTCCAGCTTGGTGTAGACCTGAGTGGTCGTGATGTTCGCGTGCCCCAGCAGCTCTTGCACCGCACGCAAATCGCCACTCGATTGCAGCAGATGCGATGCAAACGAATGCCGCAACATGTGGGGGTGCACATGCGTCGGCAAGCCGGCCTGCAGCGCACGCGCCTTCAGCCGCAAGCGCACCTGGCTCGCCGTGATGCGCTTGCCGCGCTGGCCCACGAACAGAGCCGGCTCGTCTTGTGCGGCCATCTGCGCACGTTGGGCAAGCCATTCGCGCAAGGCCTTGAGGGCAGGCCCACCCACCGGCACGCTGCGGCGCTTGCTGCCCTTGCCCAGCACATGGGCGGCAGCGTCGGCCGCGTCAATCCAGCCTGCTGCGTTGCCACTGGCCTGCACATCCAGACCCACCAACTCGCCCACGCGCAGGCCGCAGCCGTAGAGCAACTCGACGATGCAGTGGTCACGTGCGGCCAGCACCGGATCGCCTTGTTCGTCTTTTTGCTCAGCCAGCGCCACCGCCTGATCGACTGACAAGGCCTTGGGCAGCGGCTTGGCCGCCTTGGGCGCGCGCACGCCCTCCACCGGGTTGATCGCCACCAGGCTTTCGCGTCCGGCCCAGCGGTACAGGCCGCGCCAGGCCGACAAGCTGAGCGCGATGCTGCGCGAAGCCAGGCCGTGTGCATGCAGTTGTGCGGCCCAGCGACGAATGTGGTGGACTTGCGCGGCGCGAATGGCCACGCCCGCATCGGCAGCGAACTTCTGCAGCCGCGCCAACG
>JACMKW010000576.1 GCA_014379885.1 Rhizobacter sp. | reverse complement strand
TGCGGCTGTTGGCCAGCGTGTTGGGACTGTCGGCGCTGCGCGCCAGCCAGGCTATCAATGCTTCGCGATCGGTTTCGGCGGAGATCTGTCGGTGTCCTGCCGAACGGTTGCTGCCAGTGCGGCCAGACAGGGCGTCGACGACGACCACCTCTTCGAGTGGTACCGGCCGGACCAGCCGGACGGCAGTGGCCGCATGCGGCGTGATCGCAGGCGGGTGATTTTTGGGGTGTCGGGCATCGCAACTCCGGGGCGAGGCGCCATTTTGACACTATATGGTTAATGTCAAAAACTGATCGCGGTTGTCTAAATATGCAACGTATTACGTAGTAATATTGATTAAACAACGCCACGGAGCAGCGCGTGTCCGACGTCCTTTCCCACGAAGATCGCCGTTTGCAGACCGAAATCGACGAACTGCGGTCGAAGTTCACCGACACGCAGGAACTGTACCGCGAGGTCTGCACCTTGCTGTTCTTCCGGCACGGCATCACGCCCACCGCGAACAAGCTCTACCAGCTCGTGCGCAAGGGCAGCATGAGCGCGCCGGCGGACGCGCTTTCGCGCTTCTGGGAAACGTTGCGGGAGAAAAGCCGCGTGCGGATCGAGCACCCGGATCTGCCAGCCGAGCTGCGTGACGCCGCCGGCCCCCTGAGTCAGGATAGATGTCGCTCCCCCAGAATCGCGGATGATCCGCGCAGGAGCGCCACCCATGAAAAGAAATCGACACTCAATTGAATTCCGAGAACAGGCGCTGAGCAAAGCCCGGCAGCGAGGTTCACGCACCGTCCAGGACGTGGCCAATGATCTGAATATGTCGGCTGGAACCCTGAGGAAATGGGTTGGCAGCTCGAATCAAGCGGACACCGCTTCGACACCTGAGGCATCGCTTCCCGACGATTTACCTGCTCAGTCGTGGAGTCCTGCTCAGCGGCTCTTGGCCTTGCAAGAAACCCACGCCCTGTCGGGCACGGAACTGAATGGCTGGTGCCGAGAAAAGGGCGTGTTTGAGCATCAGCTCAAGGCCTGGAGAGAAGCGTTTTGCAACCCGGTGGCACCCGAGTCACGCGAGTCCAAGTCGGCCTTGCGTGAGCTGCAAGTCAAGCACGATGGGCTGCAGCGCGAACTGCGCCGAAAAGAGAAGGCGCTGGCGGAAGCCGCAGCCTTGCTGGTGCTGCAAAAAAAGTTCCAGGCGCTGTGGGAGGACGAGGAGAAATGATGCCGCTTCTTCAACGTCAAACCTTGCTGATGCTGATCACCGAGGCGTGCCGTGCTGGTGCTCGGCTGATGCGGGTATGCGCCCAAATCGGCCTGAGCGCGCGTACTGTGCAGCGATGGCAGCACCCCGATGGCCAGGACGGGGACTTCAGGGCGAGCGACAAACGCCGCGTCACCACCCCGTCCAACAAGCTCAGCGAGGTCGAACGCAAGGCGGCGCTGGAGCTGCTCAACAGCGAGGAGTTCAAAGACCTGCCGCCGAGCCAGATCGTGCCACGGCTGGCCGATCAGGGCCAGTACCTGGCCAGCGAATCGACCCTGTACCGGCTGTTGCGAGAGGCGGGCCAGTTGGCCCACCGCCGCCTGGAGCGGGTGCCGCAAAAGCGCAGCAAACCGCGCGCGCTGGTGGCGAGCCAGCCTGATCAGATCTACTGCTGGGACATCAGCTACTTGCCCACCGAAGTGCGTGGCGTTCACTTCTACCTCTACCTGTTTGTGGACCTGTTCAGCCGCAAGATTGTCGGCTGGCAGGTGTACGACAGCGAGAGCGCCGAGCGTGCCAGCCAGCTGCTGCAAGACATCTGCGAGCGCCAAGGTATTGCCCGGGATCAGCTCACCGTTCACTCCGACAACGGCTCGCCCATGAAGGGCGAAACGATGCTGGCGACCATGCAGCGCCTGGGCGTGGCGGCGTCCCGCAGCCGACCCGCCGTGAGCAACGACAACCCGTTCTCAGAGGCCCTGTTCAGGACCCTGAAGTACCGGCCCCAGTTGCCGGTCAAACCGTTCATCGACCTGATGCAAGCGCGACGCTGGGTGACCGAGCTGGTGCACTGGTACAACCACGAGCACCGGCACAGCGCGATCGGCTTCGTGACGCCCACCCAACGCCATGCCGAACTCGATCAAGCACTACTGACGGCACGCGCCACGGTCTATGCGGCAGCTCGCCATGCCAATCCGAATCGGTGGTCCGGACAGACGCGTGATTGGACTCGCATTGATGTGGTCCACCTCAACCCCGACAAACCAAAACACCAGAACCCACCAGCCACTCAACAAGCAGCTTGAGCATCAAGCTTTTGCGACATCTGCCTTGACAACTACCGACAACAGACAGTTGCCGGTGGTCAAGCAACTCGATGATGGCTCGTACCTGAGCGCCATCTACCCCGACGCGAAGTCTCGTAGCACCCGAAGCGGCGAGATCATCCTGCGCGTGATCGAATACAGCTTGCCCGGGGCACCTGATACCCAGGAGCGCTATCGCCTGCTGACGACTTTGCTTGATCCGCTGCAGGCACCGGCGCTCGAGTTGGCGACGCTGTACCAGGAACGCTGGGAGGTCGAAGGCGTGTTCGATGAGCTCAAGACTCACCTTGCACAGGGCCGGCGTACGCTGCGCAGCAAAACGCCAGACGGGGTGCGTCAGGAATTCTACGGCTGGGTATTGGCTCACTATGCGGTGTGCTGGCTGATGCACGAAGCCGCCAGCGCACACCGGTTGCACCGACGAAGCCTGTCCTTCACCGGCCATGTTCACCTATTGCGTCGCGCCCAGCCCCGATCCGGGGCCTTTCCCCCCAGAACGCCCGAGACTGCGACAACGCTGGTTCGATGAACTGCTGCGCGAGGGAGCCACCTTGCGATGTGTCAGCAGCCGAGGCCGCTCGAATCCGCGCATGATCAAGCGACGCCACTCGCCGTACGCCAGCCACGACCCAACCAAGCTGCCCGGATCGCGTCCTGATTTCATGCCATCGCTGCTTGAACCGATGCCCCTGTCACCAAGGCAAAGATTCGCAAACCTCAATTAAACGAACAGTATTGGGTCAGATCTTGCCTTTTGCCTGTCCTTGTTGCTTCTGTCCTAACCCCGACAAACGGCTCCGTGAAATCGCATGATGTCGTGAGTTCGCGCTAGGCTTCCATGACACGCCAGGTTGATTGGGGATGACGCGATAGCTGCGCGAACATCACTCGATTGAAAATGGAACACCCAGCCAGCAGCACAAAAACAGCAAGCAAATGCTCACCATCAAGACATGAAATCAAAACACAATGGCTTCACCTAAGGCGCGAGGGTCAGGTCTTGCCTTTCCCCTCAGCCACGCATAGACTTTCGCGATGGCCCGTCCCCTGCGAATTGAATTTCCCGGTGCTGTGTACCATGTGACATCGCGCGGTGATCGGAGGGAGCCGATCTTTGTGGACGAT
>JACMKW010000575.1 GCA_014379885.1 Rhizobacter sp. | reverse complement strand
CTGGGTGGCTGGGCCGCGTCGCGTGTGGTGCAGCTGGTGTCTGACGATGCAGGCGGCAGCTTTGTCGCACAACGGGTCTTGCCGCTCACCCCGCTCTTGAACACCAGCGTGCTGGTGCGCACCCAGCCGGTGGCGCTGGCCGACGGGGGCTGGTTGCTGCCGGCGTATTTCGAGCTGGGCCACAAGTACCCACTGGTGATTTCTTTCGACGCGCATGGCGAGCCGCGCTGGGTGCAGCGCATCGGTGAGTCGGTGAGCTCGTTGCAGCCCGCGTTGTTGCCTGTGTCTGGCACCGAGCTGCGCGCGCTGATGCGCGACATCGGCCCGCAACGCCGTGTGCAGCAGGCCGTGAGCTTTGATGCCGGCCGCAGCTGGCAAGACCTGCCCGCCAGTGAGGTGCCGAACCACGACAACTCGGTCGCCGGGCTGCGACTGTCTGGCGGTGGATTTGTGCTGCTGCACAACGGCGTGTTGCCTGGAGAGGCCTCGCCGCGGCAATGGCTGCGCCTGTCCACCTCGCCAGATGCACAAGCCTGGTCGCCGGCGCTGGACGTTCGACGCGGCGAGCGGGGCGACGAGTTCTCCTACCCCAGCGTGCAGCAGATTGGTTCGCAACTTCACGTGACCTACACGCAGCAGCGCCGCAACATCGCGCACCACGTGTATGACATCCAGTACGCGGAGGCCGCAAAGTGAACCTGCCCTGGATCGGCCTGCAAGCGGTGTGGGCGCATTTCGCGTGGGGCGTGGTGCTCGCGGCCTGCGGCGTGGGCGTGTTGGCGCGCAAAAAGCCGCTGAGCCCCGGTGCCACGCGGCTTGCCGTGGCCTGGGTGGTGCTGGCCTTCGTGGCCTGCGCACTGCCGGGAGCGGCGTCACCGGCGTACTGGCTGGGGCTGGCCTTCCATTTTCCCAGCGGGTTGCTGGTGGTGTGTTGTGCAATCACGGTCTGGAACGCGCAAGGTGTGGACGTTTACCGCGTGATGCCTGCCGGCCTGGCCGCTTTGCTGGTGGCCGCAGGGCTGGTGCTTTATCTGGACAGCGCAGGCTGGTTCAGCCTCGGTTTGTACGCACGAGGCTTCGGGCACGAGGCCGCGCTCGTGGGCCTGCTGGCGGGCTTGCTGGCGGTGCTGGCAGTGGTTTTCGGTGCGCGCCCGGGCGCGGCTTTCGCGCTGCTCTTGTCCTTGATGCTGTTCGCGGTGTTGCGCCTGCCCAGCGGCAATGTGTGGGACGCCGTGCTCGACCCGCTGTTGTGGCTGTGGGCGCTCTTCAGTCTGCTGGCACGCTGGCGTGCCGGCCGCTCACGTCAACCCGCCTGACCGATGCTGCCCATCCGATCTCATCTTCGTCTTGCGCTCGCTTTGGCGGCGTTTCTGTTCATGGCCGGCAGCTTGGCACGCATCGTCTTTGGCCTGTGGTTTGCGCCGCAAGCTGTGTCGGCTGCCGACTGGGCGGGCGCGCTGTGGCTCGGGGCGCGCTTCGATGCTCGGGTGGCCTTGGTCAGCGTGTTGCTTGTCTGGCTGCTGGGGGCGTTGCCCTGGCTGGGCTCGCGTTTGCGTCCGCCCCATTGGCGAGGCCTCTGGTGGGCCTGCTGGATGATCGCCGTTGGCGTATGGGGCGCTGCGGTGACCTTCGATGCCGGCCACTACGCCTATCTGGCGCAACGCCTGTCGGCGGTGGTGTTCTCGCTGGCCCGAGACACCGGCGAAGCCGCCGGCATGGTGTGGCAGTCGTACCCGGTGGTGTGGATCGTGCTGGGTTTCATGCTGTGGATGCTGCTGTGCCACGCCGTGTTTGCGCTGTTGTGGGTGAAGCTGGCCCACACCGAGCCGATGCGACTGCGCAGCGCGCGCATCACCGAGGCCGTGGTGGTCGCGCTCGCGGTGTTCGTGGTGCACGGCAAGCTGTCGCAGTACCCGCTGCGCTGGAGTGATGCGGTCGAGCTGCCCAACACCTTTGCGCAATCACTTGCGCTCAACCCGCTGCACAGCCTGTACGACACCTGGACCTTCCGCGCCCAACGGCTTGACGACGCACAAATACGCCCTGATGCCGACGCCATCCGCGCCTTCGTCGGCTTGCCGCCGCTGAAGCCCGGCGAGCCCATCTCTTTCTTGCGCAGCGTGCCGCCCCGGCCAGGTGCCGAGCCCTTGAATGTGGTGCTGGTGCTGCTGGAGTCGTTCGCTGGGCACAAGACGGGGGCTTTGGGCAACCCGCTGGGCGCCACACCGTCGTTCGACGCGCTGGCCCGCGACGGCCTGCTGTTCACCCGCATGATGAGTGCGCACAGCCACACCGCTCGCGGCGTGTTTGCCACCGTCACCGGCGTGCCCGATGTGTCGCTGCAATCCACCGCCTCGCGCAACCCGGCGGCGACCAACCAGCACACCATCGTCAACGAGTTCAAGGGCTACCAGAAGTTCTACTTCATCGGCGGCAGCACCTCGTGGGCCAACGTGCGGGGTGTGCTCACCGCCAACATCGACGGCATCGACATCTACGAACAAACACGTCTCAAGTCACCGGTGGTCGATGTGTGGGGTGTGTCAGACAAGAATGTCTTTCTGGAAGCGAACGGCTTGTTCCGCACCCAGAAGACCCCGTTCTTCGCGATCATCCAGACCAGTGGCAACCACCGGCCGTACTCCATTCCCGACGAAGACTTGACCGGGGGTTTCGCGCCGCTCGCACCCAGCGAGGCTGAGCTGAAGGCGCAAGGTTTCATCTCACGGGCCGAGTACCGTGCGTTTGCCTACCTCGACTGGTGCATCGGCCAATTCATGCTGCGTGCCCAGAAAGAGGCCTACTTCAAGAACACGGTGTTCGCCTTCATCGGCGACCACGGCATCATCGGCCCGACCGGCCCCCACCTGCCACGTGCGTGGCAAGACCTGGCCATCACCCAGGGCCACACGCCGCTGCTGATCTATGCACCCGGCCATGTGCCGCCACGCCGAGTGGACAGCTGGGCCCAGCAGGTCGACGTGCTGCCCACGCTGGCCTCGATCGTGGGCATCGGCTACAGAAACACCACGCTCGGGCGCGACCTGCTCGATGCGCGCTTTGACGCCACCCGCGTGGCCTTCAATTTCCAGTTCACCGGCCCCGGCGAGCAAGGCGTGCTGGTGGGCCAGCACATGCTGATCGAGCGAAAGCCGCTGGCGGCCTACGACATTCAATCAAGCACCCCCACGGTCAACCTGCTCGCGCAACAGCCCGTGCCGCCCGAGCTGCAGCAACTGGTGCAGGCCTGGGGCCGCTTCCCTGACGCATATGGCAATGCGGCGCTGTACATGCAAACGCACAATCCACGTTTTCGGGATTGAACACACGCGGGGTGACCCATGCCTGCTCCTTACGAAGGCGGCTGCCTGCCCCTGAGAGTCGGGTAGGCCCCAGCTAGGGTGCATGCCATGTAGTTACCCCGTGCGCGCGACGCTACCGTCCGGGGGTTTTCTACTGGAGCTTCCAGATGAGCGATATCAGCGCGGTTCGTCCACCGATGTGCCTGCCCTCCGACTACCCCGAGTGCAGGGCTGACGATCCGCTGGAAGCGCCGGTCGACGAATCACCTGCAGCCCAAGTGGTGGGTTTCGCAGATGCAGAACGGGCGCCTGAGCTGGCCTTGGTGTCACCACCGCCCGAAGCTGTGTTGCTGCTGGCCGAGAAGGCCGTGCAAACGATGCTGGGCGGTGCACCCGAGGCGGTGGCAGGGCGTGGTTTGCTCGCACTTGGCGGCACGGTGGGAATGGTCGCCATCGGCCTGGTGTTGGGCTTCCCGAGCAAAGCGGGCGATGGCCTGGCCTCTGCGGAAGGCGACGGGCCGACCCCACCTTCACGCATCGTCGATGGGCATTCAAGCGCCGACACCGCTGCTGAAGTTCAGCCCGAGCCCAAGCCCGAACCTGAACCCGAAGCCGCACCGGCCGCTGCCGCGCCACCGGTGGGCGATGGTGGTGTGCCGCCAGCGCCCTCACGGGCCACGCAATTCCTGAACGGCGATCGGGCCGACCCCGAGATCGCCAGTCAGGTGGCGAAGATCCAGGCCGCCCGCACGGCCAGCGATCCGGCCACGCGCCAAGCCTTGCTCGACGCCCTGCGGCAGCAAGAGGTCAACGGGCTGCACGAGCGCATCGAGACGTTGAAGGAAAACATCGTCAAGACCGCCAACCCCGAACAGCGCGTGTTGATCGACGAGCTGGTGCGCAGCTTTAACCGCCTGATCGAGCTGGGTGCGCCCTATCAAGAAACGGTGGAATAGCGAACCGATCAGACGTTGCTGGTGGCCCGCACTTCCGCCAGGCTGGTCACACCTTGCAGCACTTTCTCGATGCCGTCTTGGCGCAGCGTGCGCATGCCTTCGAGCATGGCAGTGCGTTGCAGCTCTTCGGCACGCGCGCCGGTTTGAATCAGGCGGCGCACCTCTCGTGACACCACCATCAACTCATGCAGACCGGCGCGGCCACGGTGGCCGGTGTGGCCGCAGTGCTCGCAGCCGGCGCTGTGGTGCATGCGCAGCTGGCCCTGGCTGCCGAAGCGTGCCGTCCAGTCGGTGCGCAGGCTGTCGCGGCTGAAGTGGGGGGAATCGCTGGGGCACACGTGCAGGTAGTCGTCGAGCAGCTCGTTCACTTCATCGTCGGCCGCCAGGCGCGACT
>JACMKW010000574.1 GCA_014379885.1 Rhizobacter sp. | reverse complement strand
CCTGAAAGACGGCCAATGTGTGCGCCTCAAACAAGGCGACATGGCTGACTCCACCACCTTTGGAGACGACCCCGCGGCCATGGCCCGAAAATGGGTCGATGCGGGCGCGCGGCGCCTGCATCTCGTGGATTTGAATGGTGCCTTTGCCGGCAAACCGGTGAACGAGCCCGCCATCAAGGCCATCCTGGCCGAGGTGGGCGACGAGGTTCCGGTGCAGCTCGGTGGCGGCATCCGTGACCTCGACACCATCGAGCGCTACCTCGATGACGGCCTGAGTTTCATCATCGTGGGCACGGCCGCGGTCAAGAGCCCCGGCTTCCTGAAAGACGCGTGCAGCGCCTTCGGCGGCCACATCATCGTGGGCCTGGACGCCAAAGACGGCAAAGTTGCGACCGACGGCTGGAGCAAGCTCACTGGCCACGAAGTGATCGACCTGGCCAAGAAGTTCGAAGACTACGGCGTCGAGGGTGTGATCTATACCGACATCGGCCGCGACGGCATGCTCAGCGGCATCAACATCGAAGCCACTTTGAAGCTTGCGCAGGCGTTGAGCATTCCGGTGATCGCTTCGGGCGGGCTGTCCAACATGGCTGACATCGAGAAACTCTGCGCTGTGGAATTCGAAGGAGTTGAAGGCGTGATCTGCGGGCGCGCTATTTACAGCGGCGCGCTTGATTTCGCCTTGGCGCAAAAGCGTGCCGACGAGCTCAACGGCGCAGTGTGATGACAGCCCCCACGTCGCTTCGCTCCTGCCCCCCGCGGGGGCGCTCAGCCGCCTTGGGGCGGCCCGGCGTCGTCTGAGACCGAGTCGAATGCTCGCCAAACGCATCATTCCCTGCCTCGACGTGACCGGTGGCCGCGTCGTCAAGGGCGTCAATTTCGTCGAGTTGCGCGATGCCGGTGACCCTGTGGAAATCGCCGCGCGCTACAACGAACAAGGCGCCGACGAACTCACTTTCCTCGACATCACCGCCACCAGCGACGGCCGCGATCTGATCCTGCACATGATCGAGGCCGTGGCTTCGCAAGTCTTCATTCCGCTCACCGTCGGTGGTGGCGTGCGCACGGTAGAAGACGTGCGCCGTTTGCTCAATGCCGGCGCCGACAAGGTGAGCTTCAACTCGGCCGCAGTGGCTAACCCGCAGGTGATACGCGACGCGTCGACCAAGTACGGTGCGCAGTGCATCGTGGTCGCCATTGACGCCAAGGGCCGTGTTGATGGTTCGGGCTGGGACGTTTACACCCACGGCGGGCGCAAGAACACCGGCATCGACGCCGTGGCCTGGGCCAAGCAGATGGCCGAGCACGGTGCAGGTGAAATCCTGCTGACCAGCATGGACCGCGACGGCACCAAGATCGGTTTCAACCTGCTGCTCACGCGTGCGGTGAGCGATGCGGTCGACATCCCCGTGATTGCCTCCGGCGGCGTGGGCACGCTGGAGCACCTCGTCGAAGGCATCCAGCAAGGTGGGGCCGATGCCGTGCTGGCCGCCAGCATCTTTCACTACGGGCAGCACACCGTGGGCGAGGCCAAGGCCTTGATGGCGAGCCGCGGAATTCCGGTTCGGCTGTGAAGCCCATCAGGCCACGGGCCACCGCGCCGGGCCGCCCCAAGCAAGGCCCAACCCTCTCGGAGGGTCACTCGCGGTACACCGCGAGCGGGGTGTCGTCATCCTCGCATGAGGTGCGCATCATCGGGGGGCAGTGGAAGCGCAGCAAGCTGCCGGTGGCCAATACACCCGGCCTGCGCCCCACGCCCGATCGTGTGCGCGAAACGCTCTTCAACTGGCTGGGCCAACATCTCGACGGCTGGCGCTGCCTCGACGCGTTTGCAGGCAGCGGCGCACTCGGCTTCGAGGCGGCCTCACGTGGCGCCACCGAAGTCACCTTGATCGAGCGCGACAGCAAGCTCGTGCGTGGCTTGCACGCCGTGCGAGAGCGGCTGGAAGCCGACACCGTTCGCATCGAAGTGGCGGACGCCCTGGCCTGGATGGCCCGCAGCGCACCGGATCGCTTCGAGCTGGTCTTCATTGACCCGCCTTTCGACGCCAACTTGTTCGAGCCAGCACTGAAAGCCGCCGCGCGCGTGGTGGTGCCCGGTGGGTTCATCTACCTCGAAGCCGATCGAGCTTTCGACGATGTGGCGGCCCTGGCTGAGCAGCGCCTGCGCTTGCACCGCCACGGCCGAGCCGGCGCCGTGCACTTCCATCTGATGCAGCGCAGCGAGCCCAGCTAAACTGCCCCACACCCGTGCTGCTTGGAAGGAAGTGCCTTGACCTCCGTGACCCGCCTCACCGCCGTCTACCCCGGCACCTTCGACCCCATGACGCTGGGCCATGAAGACCTGATGCGCCGTGCGAGCCGCTTGTTCGAGCGGCTGATCCTGGCGGTGGCCACCGGCCACCACAAGCGCACGATGTTCACGCTGGAAGAACGCCTGGAGATCGCCACGGAGTTGGCCGCCAAGCACCCCAATGTGGAGGTCATCGCCTTCGACGGCCTGCTGAGTGACTTCGTCATGAGCCACGGCGGCAAGGTCGTGGTGCGCGGCCTGCGCGCGGTGAGCGACTTCGAATACGAGTTTCAGATGGCCGGCATGAACCGCACCTTGATGCCCAAGGTCGAAACCGTATTCCTCACGCCCAGCGACCAGTTCCAGTTTGTCTCGGGCACCTTCGTGCGCGAGATTGCCACCTTGAAGGGTGATGTTTCCAAGTTCGTGTCACCCTCGGTGCTTCAGCGTTTGCAGCAGCGGGTCGCAGCCGGCAGCGCTTGAACCGGCGGAGTTGTACCCATGGCACTTTTGATCACCGACGACTGCATCAACTGCGATGTCTGTGAACCCGAGTGCCCCAATCAGGCGATCTCGATGGGCCCGCAGATCTACGAGATCAACCACGCCAAATGCACCGAGTGTGTGGGCCACTTCGACGAGCCGCAGTGTGTGCAGGTGTGCCCGGTGAATTGCATCCCGGTCGACCCGCAGCATGTGGAGTCGAAAGAAAGCCTGTGGGAGAAGTACCGCCGGCTTCAGGCAGCCGCGGTCTAGCGGCTCTTCGGTTGGTTCTTGGGTTTCGGGGCTGGAGCGACGGCCTTGAAGTCGTCGTTCGCTGGCTTCTTGGCCTTGGGCTTCTTCTTCTTGGAAGGCTTGGCTGCCGGCTTGGCGGGTTCTGGTGGCGCTGGGCGCCCTTCGATCTTGCCGGCAGCAGCGGGTTTGCCAGCCTCACGGTCGAGGCGTTCGCGCTCCAGCGCATCGCCTCGGGACTGGTCTTCGCGCACACGCGACTCGGCGGCAGCGCGTTGGTCGGCACTTCGTTCGTCGCTCACATTCACCGCGCGGCCCTGAGGGCAAGGGGTTTGCGAATACACGCGGCCGTCGGGCCCGCATCGGTAAACGGTTTGCGCCTGAACACCCGCGCATGCACACACCAGGCACAGGGCCAGTGCTGCGAGG
>JACMKW010000573.1 GCA_014379885.1 Rhizobacter sp. | reverse complement strand
CAGGGTTAGGAACATAAAACCGAGAAGTAGAACTACAGGTCAGCCGACGACGGGCGCATGCTCCGGCACGAAAGTGCATTGCTCTTGGCCGAATCGGTCGACCTGGTGCTGGCCGAGCTGGCAAAAGGGCCTGACGCCACCGAGCTGTCGCAAAAGACCATCCGCTACCCCGAAGGCGGTGGCGAGAAGATGGAACGCGCGGCGCTCGTTGGTGAGCGGTGCGATCGGGTTCTTCTCAAGACCCTGCGGGGGTGGCTGATGTCGGTACCCCGGCAGGTCGCTTCGGGCACAGCCTGTGAAGGTGAGCGAAGCGCCGGTGCCACCGCCCCAAAAGGGCAGTAAGGGTGTAGAGGTGCAGCGCGCCGGTGGTTAGCGCCGGCGCGCTACCCACCATCCGGTGAGGGCAAGCAGCACAAACAGCGCCAGACTCCAAAACTCGTAAGGCACACCGCCCAACGACACCGCGGCGTCGGCGCAATTGGCACGCGCCAGAAACACATCGGGCCACAGGCTGTCGAGCTTCAGAGCGACCACGATCTGGTCGGCCAGGGTCATGGCGCACGATGATGAGGCAGCGGCCTTGAAGTGCTGCCACAAGGCCGCGCCCGCACCGCACAGCGCGAGCAGCAGCACCGCGGCACCGGCAGCGCGTCGTGCAAAGAAACCCAGCAGGCAGACCAACGCGATCGCGAGAAAGATCACCCGCTGCAAGATGCACCAGGGGCAGGGTTCCATGCCATACACATGCTGCGACACGAGCGCCGCGCCCACCGCGGCGAGGCTCAACGCGGCGATACCGGTGAGCAACACGCCCGACCGTTGCAGGAGCGCTTTCATTGCACTTCAGCGATGAGTTCGATTTCTACGCACGCGCCGAACGGGGTCTGCGCCACGCCGAAGGCGCTTCGGGCATGCGTGCCCTTGTCACCGAAAACTTCCGCCAGCAACTCGCTGCAGCCGTTGGTCACCAGGTGATGTTCGGTGTAGTCGGGCGTGCTGTTGACCAGGCTCATCACCTTGACGATGCGTTCGACCTTGTTCAGGTCACCCACCGCCGCGTGCAACGTGCCGAGCAGGTCGATGGCGACGGCGCGTGCGGCTTGTTTGCCGGTGGCGGTGTCGGTGTCGCGGCCCAGTTGGCCGACCCAGGGCTTGCCGTCGCGTTTGGCGATGTGGCCCGAGATGAACACCAGCTTGCCGGTGCGCACGAACGGCACGTAGGCGGCAGCCGGAAGGGCCACCGGGGGCAGCTCGATGCCGAGGGATTTCAAACGGTCGTAGACAGACATTGAAGACATGGCGACACGTGGGCGGTGAGATGGGAGAACCATCGTACACGCGAGGGCATGACCTTTGACATCAAGCTGCGGGGTCGGCGATGCGCGCGCAAGACGATGAGTTCGTCGTATCAGGTGCAGGCCGTTTCCCGCCTTCTACACTGCCCCCATGGGAGAAAAAAACCAAGCGTGGCGCATGGCCGGCATGGGTTTGGCCTGGCTGCTTGGCGTGGCGCTGCAGTTGCAGGAACGAACGTTGTTGCCGCTGTGGGCTTACCTGTTGTGTGGGGTGTTCGGGCTCGTGGGCTTTGCGCTCGTGTGGCGCTGGCCGCGGCTGTGGCTGCTGTCGCTATTGGCTGCGGCTGCAATGGGTGGCGGTGCTGCGGGCTGGCGCGCGAGCGAGCGGCTCGCCGAGTCCTTGCCGGCCGCGCTGGAAGGCCAAGACCTTCAGGTAATCGGTGTCGTGGCCGGCCTGCCGCAGCAGTCGTCGGTGGGTTTGCGCTTTCGTTTTCAGATCGAAGAGGCCCAGCTGCAAGGCCAGGTGGTGAAGTTGCCGCCGTTGGTGTCGCTGGGCTGGTACGTGGGCTGGCATGAAGACGCTGTTCTCAGCGAGCCACAACAGGCCTTGCGTGCCGGACAGCGCTGGCGCTTCACCGTGCGTTTGCGCCAACCGCATGGCAACCTGAACCCGGACGGTTTCGACTACGAGCTCTATCTCTTTGAGCAAGGCCTGCGCGCCACCGGTCATGTGCGTGCCAACGACAAAGCGGCACCCGAGTTGCTCGACAAGCAGGCCGGCCACGCCATCGACCGCCTGCGCCAGCGCGTGCGCGACTCGATTGACGCCACCGTCAGCGACCGGCGCGCTGCCGGTGTGCTGGCCGCGCTGGCGGTGGGCGACCAGTCAGCCATCGAACGTGACGACTGGCAGCTTTTTCGCACCACCGGTGTGGCCCACCTGATGAGCATCAGCGGCT
>JACMKW010000572.1 GCA_014379885.1 Rhizobacter sp. | reverse complement strand
GAGGGCCGCGCAGGCCTCAGGCGGCGAGTTTGCGTTCCGCTTCGAGCGGTGCTTCCTCGGGTGTCTGGCTAGAACCGCGGCGATCGCCTCCAACGAACGCAATCTGCTGCACGCGCTGTTCGACGACCGGCACTGCGGCCAGGTATTGACGCTGCAACCCCCATGCGGGCTTGCGTGACACGCTGATCACGGCCTCCAGCAAGACACCCAGCAACACAGCACAGACACCAACAAGCGCAAGGGCGTAGAGAGCAATCAAGGTCTTCTCCGAATAAGTAGGGGTACGGCAAAGCAATGCAAGCCTTGCCAGCTCGCTCGACTGAGTTGGCAAAGGTTTCGTTACTTTCGGTTGCAGGTGCGGTCGACTTGAGGGTCGGCGCTAAGGCCGATGCAAGCACTGGGGAAAGCGTCACGCTTTCGTTCTGCAAGAGAGGCCGGGCCTGTTTGCCCGGCCCCTCTGTGCGCGGGGGATTCAGCTGGGTTGAGCTTGCGCGGCCGTGCGAAATGTCGCAATGCGCCGCTGACCCAATGCAAGCCAGGCCGCGCTGCCGTAGGCCCGAACCAGGTCGCGCCCGGCGCGGCCCCAGGCCTCGTCGTCGATGCCCAACCCCAGCTCGCGCAGGTAGTTGCCGTCGACCACAACGAATTGCCGACGGTAGGGCAGCAGCACCCGATGGTCGCCCACGGCCAGGGCTTCGCGCGCCCGGTCGTAGCTGGCGAACCAGTGGTTGAGCAGTCCGTCACAGCGGCGCGAATGCCAGAAGCTGCCCATGTCGTCGCCCGGTTCGGCTTGCCCGCTCAGCACACGCAGCGCGTGCTGCCAGTTGAGAAAACCCACCTCGCGCGCCACCTCGTTCAGGCAGTCGCGCAACCGGGCAGCGGCTGCGGGGGGTGCCGCCGTGCTCTGGCGAATGGCGTTCAGTCGCAGGCGGGCACGCGTCTTCAGTTCGGTGATGAGCGTATTCATGCGGGGGCTCCAAAGTCGCTGAAGGGCTTGCGCCCGTCCATGATGGCGCGGTGCCGGCCTTCGACCCAGTTGCGGGTTTCGGGGTGGGTGAACCAATAGAACGGCGCGCCGGCCGCCAGGCCGTCGAGCACACGCTCGGCAAATGCTGCGGCCGGCTCGGCGGTTTTCATGGCCTGCGCCACGTGGGCCGCAAAGGGGTTGGGCTGTGGGCTCAGGTGCGGCTTGAGGGCCGCAAACTCGTCGTAGCGCTGCAGGTCACCGATGTCGGTGCGAACCATGCCGGGGCACAAGGCATGCACGCTGACGCCGCTGCTCGCGCTTTCGTAGTGCAGGCCTTCGAGTGCACTCAGCAAGGCGGCTTTGGTGGCGCGGTACGGCGCCGCCCCTGGAAAGCTCTGCAGCGCTGCTGCCGACAGCGTGGCCACGGCCTTGCCACGGCCGGCACGCAGGTGCGGCCACCACAAGCGCAAGGTGCGCAGCGCGCCCATCACGTTCACGTCCCAGACCCACTGCCAGGCGGTGTCGGTGCAGGTGAGCACGTCGGCCGGCATGCCGCCGATGCCGGCGTTGGCGAACACGTGGCTCACCGGTCGGCCCGCAAACGTCTCGGCCAGGCGTGCCATGCCGGTGGCGTCGCGCACGTCCAGTGCCACGCGGTGGGCCCGAGGGGCCAGGGTGTCGGTGTGGCGATCGATGGCGACCACCTCGCAGCCGCGCGCGAGCAGGGCGTGGGTGAGCGCCAGGCCGATGCCCGAACCGGCACCGGTGACGACAGCAAGCGACGGAGAAATGGACGGGGAAGGGGAAGGGGAAGACATGACAAAACTCCGTTTCGTTGAAGGCCATTCCCGCGGTGGCCAACGAAGACTGAGATCTGCCAGTTCGAAAAGACGGCGTTGAACGAGGGTGAGAGCCTCTTGAGCGGGCAGGCGCCCCTCAGCGCCTGGGCGCGCAGTGTAGCGCAGCAGTTTGGGTGAGGCATCTTGAAGAACTGACGACTGTCTCCACGTCGGGTACATGAACACTCAGACCCGCACCCTCCCAGAACGGTTTCGCGTCTTGCTGCGGCTGGCGCGGCTGCTGGAGCGCATGGAACGTAACCTCGATCCCACCTCGCCACAGCAGTACCGCTCGGTGGTGGACCAACTCTCCAAGGAGTTGACGCAGGCCGAGCCGGGTGAGGATTTGCACGTTCTGCTCGGCAGCTTTCCTGCCACGGCCGAGCTGTACGAAAACCTGCACTACGCTCATGCCGGGTTGTGCCGCTCGCCGCTCGATGCGTCGCTCGAAGCGGAAGCGCGTGCCAAGAGCGTGATCACCCGCCTGCAGCGCTGAGTTCAGTCGATCAACGCTGCGGTGGCCGCGCCAGCGCAAACGCCACCCACGACCCCAGGCCCAGCGCGGCCAGTACCAGCATCACCTCGCGGTAGCCTGGCAGCGCGAGCAACAACCAGGCCGCCAGCAAGGGCGCCGCAGCACGCGTGACCAATGCGATGGCCGACATGGCGCCGCTGATGCGCCCCACTTGCTCGCGCCCGAAGTACTCGGGCACCATGTTGCCCCGCACGATGGTGCTCAGCCCGTTGGCCACGCCGAAGAGCATGGCAAACAGCAGCAGCCCTGCCAGGTGGTCGGCCAGCGCAAACACCGCCAGCGACAAAGGCGTGCCGGCCAGCACCCACAGGCCCAGCACCCGCGGCGTGACGAAGCGCCCCAGCCACAGATAAACCACCCGCCCGGCCACTTGGGCCGGACCTACCCACATCACCACCACCAAAGCCTGGGCTTCGCTTGTGCCCTTGGCCGCGAAGGCCGGCATGATGTGCGCCCACAGCGCGGCTGACACGAACGCATAAAGCGCGAAGGTGGCGGTGAGCAGCCAGAACGAAGGGTGGCGCAGGGCCTCGTGCAGCGTGGCGTCGTCGGCGCTGTGGGGAGCCGCGGCGCGCGAAGGTGTGTCGGGCCCGCGCAGGGCCCATGCATGCAGTGGTGCCACGCCAAGCAGCAGCACCAGGCCGATCACCACGAGCGCAGGTCGCCAGCCCCAGGTGGCGATCAGCCACGCCACGGCGGGGAAAGACAGCGTGCTTGCAAAGCCGCCTACCAGCGTGAGCGAGGTGATGCCTTCGCGGTAGTGGTCTGGGTAGCGCTTGGTCAGCACCGAGAAGGCGGGCTCGTACAAGGCCATCGACATGGCCGCGCCCATCAATGCCCAGGCCACGTACAGCACCGCCAGCGTGTGCATTTGCGACCAGAGCAGGAAGCCCACACCTGCGAGTGCTGCGCCACCCGTCATCACCCAGCGGCCAAGGCCGCGGTCAATGGCGGCGCCAGCGGCATAGCTGGTCACACCCCACATCGTCATGCCCAATGTGAAGGCGCCCATCATCTCGGGCTTGCTCCAGCCGAATTCGCGCTGCATGGGCAGCACGAAGGATGAGAACGCATAGAACAAGGCGGCCCAGACGAGCAGCTGGCCCACGGCGAGGGCGGCGATGGTGGAACGGTAGGCAGCGGGTTTCACCGGCGCGATTATCAGGAGCGTTGGTGCTACAACTCGGCACCAAGGAGACACGCATGAGCCTGCCCGGCCACCCGAAAGGCGAATACCGCCCTGCGCGGCACGAAGGCACACGAGTGAACGCCATCACCGACGTTCCCGGCATTGCCGTCGGCCATTTCACCGACTCGCGCCGGCCTACCGGCTGCACGGTGATCCTCACGCCGCAGGGCGCGGTGGGGGGTGTTGACGTGCGCGGTGCCGCACCCGGCACGCGCGAGACCGAGCTGCTCTCGCCGCTCAACGCGGTGGAGGTGGTGCACGCCGTGTTGCTGTCGGGTGGCAGCGCCTTCGGGCTTGATGCGGCGGGTGGCGTGATGCGCTGGCTCGACGAGCGCGGCATCGGTGTGCAGGTGGGCGCGGCGCATGTGCCCATCGTGCCGGCGGCGATTCTGTTTGACTTGCTGGTGGGCGACGGGTCGATCCGCCCCGACGCACCGGCCGGTTACGCCGCCTGTGAAGCCGCTGCGACACACGCCCCCGCAGAAGGCAATGTGGGTGCCGGTGCCGGTGCCGTGGTCGGCAAGCTCTTCGGCATGCACCGTGCGATGAAAGGCGGCATTGGCAGTGCCTCGGTCTGTGTGGGTGGCATCACCGTGGGCGCCATCGTGGCGGTAAACGCGGTCGGCGATGTGATAGACCCAGCCACGGGCCGCGTGGTCGCCGGCGCCCGCAGTGCCGACGGCTTGCGCCTGCACGGCAGCACGCGCGCCATGCTGCAAGGTGAGTTGCCAACCCACATGCCGCTGGGTGCGGCCACCACCATTGGCGTGGTGGCCACCGATGCACGCCTCACCAAAGCCCAGGCCAACAAGATCGCACAGATGGCGCACGACGGCCTGGCGCGCAGCATCAACCCGGTCCACACCCAGAGCGACGGCGACACGCTGTTTGCCCTGGCCACCGGCGAAAGCGGTCTGGCCGGCAATGTGACCGTGCTGGGCACGCTGGCCGCCGAAGTGATGGCCCAGGCCGTGTTGCGCGCCGTGCGTGCGGCGCAGAGCCTGCCTTTGTTCCCTGCTTGCCGCGACTTCACAACAACCGACGGAGACACCCCATGAACCTTCTTCGCAGAGGCCTGCTGCTGGCGCTGGCCGCCAGCGTTGCGCTGCTCACATCGTGCGCAAGCACTCCCGGCGCCAGCACCTACCCGCCCATCGTGTTCGTGCACGGCAACGGCGACACCGCCGCGCTGTGGAGCACCACCCTCTGGCGATTCGAATCGAATGGCTGGCCACGCGAGCGGCTGCATGCCATCGACCTGCCGTACCCCCTCGCGCGCGACACCGACAACAAGCCGCAGGACGGCCGCACCTCGACCGGCGAGCACATGCAATACCTCTCGGCCGAGGTCGACAAGGTGCTCAAGGCCACCGGTGCCAGCCAGGTGGTGCTGTTCGGCAACTCGCGCGGTGGCAAT
>JACMKW010000571.1 GCA_014379885.1 Rhizobacter sp. | reverse complement strand
GGGCCGTCGGCGTAGCGCAACGTGCGGGCCATGGTGTAGAAGTAGGCGAGCGGAAAGTCGTCTGACATGCCACCACCACCGTGCACCTGCATGGCCCAGTCGATCACCTGGCAGGCCATGTTGGGCGCCACCACCTTGATCATCGCGATTTCGGCCTTGGCGGTCTTGTTGCCAGCCACGTCCATCATCCAGGCCGATTTGAGCGTGAGCAGACGTGCCTGTTCGATCATGCAGCGTGCCTCGGCAATGCGTTCGCGCGTGACGCCTTGTTCGGCAATGCTGCGCCCAAAGGCCACGCGTGACGAAGCACGTTTGCACATCAGCTCCAACGCACGCTCGGCCAGGCCGATCAGGCGCATGCAATGGTGAATGCGGCCTGGGCCGAGGCGGCCTTGCGCGATCTCGAAACCGCGGCCTTCACCCAGCAGAATGTTGCTGGTGGGCACACGCACGTTCTCGAACAGGATCTCGCAGTGGCCGTGAGGTGCGTCGTCGTAGCCGAACACCGTCAGTGGGCGAATCACCTTCACACCCGGCGTATTGGCCGGCACCAGAATCATCGACTGCTGGCTGTGGCGCGGTGCTTCCGGGTCGGTCTTGCCCATGAAGATGTAGATGGCGCAGCGTGGGTCGCCGGCGCCCGAGATCCACCATTTTCGGCCGTTGATGACGTAGTCGTCGCCATCGCGCTGGATGCTGGCTGAAATGTTGGTGGCATCTGACGAGGCTACAGCCGGCTCGGTCATCGCAAACGCGCTGCGGATCTTGCCTTCTAGCAGTGGTTCGGCCCATTGTTTCTTGTGCTCGGGCTTGCCGTAGCGCACGATGGTTTCCATGTTGCCGGTGTCAGGGGCTGAGCAGTTGAACACCTCGCTCGACCACATCACACGCCCCATGATCTCGGCCAGCGGTGCGTACTCCTGGTTGGACAGGCCGGGGCCGTATTCGGCTTCGCGTGACGAGCCGTCGGCGCTGGGCGGCAGGAACAGGTTCCATAGGCCCTGGGCGCGCGCCTTGACCTTCAGCTCTTCGATCGTCTGCAGCGGCGTCCAGCGTTTGCCCGCTTTGGTGTTGGCCTCGATCTCGGCGGTGTAACGCGCTTCGGCG
This sequence comes from Rhizobacter sp., assembly GCA_014379885.1. The sequence goes on along the minus strand of JACMKW010000571.1, from coordinate 1,930 downwards.
GGGTAGATGTAGTCGTCCATGAAGCGCAGCAGCTTGGCCTGCATTTCCTGGGTGCGTGGTGAGTAGGCGAAGTCCATGTTGTCTCCTAGGGGTGATCGGTGGTGATTCTGAGATGAGCGCGGTGTTCAGGCCTGCTGGGCAAACTGCCAGGCCATTTCGGCCAGAGGCCGTGCGCTTGCTGCTACTTGCCGGGCCTCGGCGCTGGCGGCCGTGCCGTCTTCTACGCGCTTGGCGATGCCCTGTGAAATGCCCGCGGCACGGAACAGGTTGTAGGCGAGGTAGAAATTCCAGTCGGCCATGACGGCATCGACGTTGCCGCGGCCCGTACGCTCGCAATAGCGGCGAATGTAGGTCGACTCCACCGGGATGCCCAGCGCCGCGAGATCGAGCCCGCCAAGGCCACGAAACATGCTTTGCGGGATGTGCCACGACATGACGTGGTAGCTGAAGTCAGCCAGCGGGTGGCCAATCGTAGAGAGCTCCCAGTCGAGCACGGCAATGGCGCGCGGCTCGGTGGGATGGAGCATCAGGTTGTCGAGGCGGTAGTCGCCATGCACGATGGACACCTGCGACTCATCGCGCGCACTCGCCGGCATATGGGCTGGCAGCCATTCCATCAGCCTCTCCATCGCGGTGATGGGTTGGGTGATCGACGCCGCGTACTGCTTGCTCCAGCGCGCGATCTGGCGCTCGAAGTAGCTGCCAGGCCGGCCATAGTCGGCCAAGCCCAGCGCGCGCACGTCAACCTGGTGCAAGGCAGCAATCACACGGTTCATCTCGTCGTAGATCGCTGTGCGCTCCTCGCGCGTCATGCCGGGCAGGGATTGATCCCACAGCACCCGACCCGGCATGAATTCCATGACGAAGAAGGCGCGGCCGATGACAAATTCGTCTTCGCACAGCAAGTGCATGCGCGGCACGGGAACTGCGCTGCCTTGCAGCGCAGACATCACGCGAAACTCACGCTCGATGGCGTGGGCCGAAGGCAGCAGTTTGGCGAGCGGCCCAGGCTTCGAGCGCATCACGTAAGCGCGTGCCGGCGTGATGAGCTTGTACGTGGGGTTGGACTGGCCGCCCTTGAACTGCTCCACCTGCAGCGGGCCGTCAAAGCCCGGCAGGTGTGCTTGCAGGTAGGTCTGCAGTGCCATGGTGTCGAACGCGTGCTGCTGCGCGACAGGTTTGGTGCCGGTGTTCGAGTCCATGGGGTCTCAATTCGCCGGTGTTGAGGGCAAGCTCAGCGCTCGGCGAGCGCCAGCAGCTTGTCTTTGGACAGCACCACCAGGCGCGTGGGTTCGATGCGCACCGCACCCTCGCGCTCGAAGCCCTTGAGCTCCTGGTTGACACGCTGGCGCGAGGCGCCGAGCAACTGCGCCAAGTCTTCCTGTGCAAGCTGCAGGCCGATGCGTGTCTCGTTGCCTTGCTTGACACCATAACCACGCGCCAGCAGCAAGATCTGCTTGGCCAACCGCGCCGATAGTGGCCGTGTGTTCAGGTCTTCGATCATGTCGAACATCAGCCGCAGGCGACGGCAGTTCAAGCGCAGCAACGCTTCGTACAGCTCTACGTGTTGCGACAGCAGTTCGTGAAAGTCGGGCTTGCGCACCACCAGCAGCGTGGTCTCGCCATGCGCGTTGGAATCGTGTGTGCGCGGGAAGTTGTCGAACAGCGAGATGTCGCCGAACCATACGCCAGGCTCTACGTAGGTGAGGGTGATTTCCTTGCCCGAGAGCGAGACTGAACTCACACGCACCGCACCCTTGGCCACACCGCACCACGAGTCGGGCGACGCGCCGCGTGACGAGAGCATGGCGCCATCGGCCAGTCGACGCACATGCGCTCGCGACAGAATCGCTTCGCGCAAGGGCTGTGAGAGTTTGGAGAACCACGAGCCTGACTCGATGTTGGACAGCTCGTCGATTGTAAGAACGGG
>JACMKW010000570.1 GCA_014379885.1 Rhizobacter sp. | reverse complement strand
GGTCGGCGCGGCCGATCGCGGCCATCAACCGCCTGAAGATGCTGTCGCCGTTACCGGCGATCAGCGCGTAGCCGTCGCTGCAGGCATAGGCGTTGCTCGGCGCGATGCCCGGCAGCGCGCTGCCGGCCGGGCCGCGCACGGCGCCGAATGCGCTGTACTCGGGCAGCAGGCTTTCCATGCAATTGAAGACGGCTTCGTACAGCGCCACGTCGATCACCTGACCCCGCCCTGAGGCGTGGCGATGGTGCAGCGCCATCAGGATGCCGATCACGCCGTGCAACGAAGCCAGCGTATCGCCGATGCTCACACCCACCCGCACTGGCACACGCCCGGGCTCGCCGGTCAGGTGGCGCAGGCCGCCCATGGCCTCGGCCACCACGCCGAAACCAGGCCGGTCCTTGTACGGCCCGGTCTGCCCGTAACCGCTGATGCGCAGCATGATCAAGCCCGGGTTGTCGCGTGCGAGCTCGTCGTAGCCCAGCCCCCACGCCTCCATCACACCAGGCTTGAAGTTCTCGACCAGCACGTCGCATTCGGCGGCCAGGCGGCGCACGATGTCGCGTGCTTCGGGTTGCTTCAAGTCCAGCGCCACGCTCTTCTTGTTGCGCGACTGCACCTGCCACCACACGCTGGTGCCGTTGTGCAGCAAGCGCCACTGGCGCAACGGGTCGCCGCTGCCGGGCGGCTCGATCTTGATCACCTCGGCGCCGAAGTCGGCCAGTGTCTTGGCAGCAAAAGGGCCGGCGATCAGCTGGCCCAGCTCCAGCACCTTCAAACCCGAGAGCGGGCCGTTGACGAAGGAAGAAGTGGCTTGAGGCGGCATGGGCGCGATGTTAGTGTCTGAGCCAAATCGTGTTGACCGGAACAAACGCCATGCGCCGACTGTTTGTTCGCCTGCGTCTTTGCCTGCTCTTGCTGCCCGCTTGGAGTGTGTGGGCCCAAGAGCGCGCCATCAACAAAGAGGTGTTGGTGCCCGCTCCGCTGGCCGCCGTGTGGCAAAGCTGGACGACCAAGGCCGGCATCGAAGCCTTCTTCGCGCCCGAGGCCGAGATCGATGCTCGAGTGGACGGCGCTTTCCACATCCACATGGACCCGCTCGGTGCGCCCGGCACGAAGGGCGCCGACACCATGCGCTACCTGGCCTTGCAGCCGATGAAAATGCTGAGCTTCGACTGGAACGCACCGCCCCACCTGGCCGAAGTGCGCCAGCAGCGCACCTTCGTGGTGGTGCGTTTGTTCGACGTGGACGGCAAATCGACCCGCGTCACGCTGCACCACACCGGCTGGGGCGATGGCGGCGAATGGGACAAGACCTTCACCTATTTCGACAAGGCCTGGGGCGCTGTCCTCGGCAACTTGAAGAAGCGCTACGAGACCGGCCCGATGGATTGGGCGCCATGGATGGAGGCGCTGAAGAAGATGCACGCCGCGCAGCCGGCGCCGGCGAAGTGAGCAACGATCAAGCGGCGCGCTGCTCGATGCTGTAGTTGGCGCCGTCGTACTGCCCCAGCACGTCCACCAGGTAGGGCATCACTGCCACCATCTCGTCGTGCAGCGTGTACGGCGGGTTGATGATGAACATGCCGCTGCCCGCGAGACCAAACCCTTGCTGGTCGGGCTGCTGCACCGTCATGCGCACATGCAGGAATCCTTTGGGCGCGACGGCCTCCAGCCGCCGCGGCAGCTGCGCCGCTTCGAGCTTGCTCACCTGCGGGTACCAGACCATGTACACGCCCTCGGCAAAACGCAGCAGGGCTTCGCGCAGCGTGGCGATCACACGGCCGTAGTCGTGGTGGCCTTCGTAAGAGGGGTCGATCAACACCACGCCGCGGCGCGATGAGGGCGGCACTTGGCCCTTGAGGCCATCGAAACCATCGGCGTTGTAGACCTCGGCGCCTTTTGTCTCACCGAGGTAAGACGCGAGGATGCGGTGGTCGGTGTTGTGCAGCTCGAACAAACGCATTTGATCTTGCGAGCGCAACAGCATCTGGCCAAACGCCGGTGAGCCAGGGTATTGCTCCATGCGGCCTTCGGGGTTGAACTGCTTGACCAGGCTCACGTAGTCGGCCACCAGCTCGGGCAGGTCGTCACGGTCCCACAGGCGGGCGATGCCGTTCACGTACTCGCCCTTCTTTTGCGCGTACTGGCCTTCGAGCGAATAACCGCCTGCGCCCGCATGCGTGTCGATCAGGCGATAGGTCTTGTCCTTCTGGTTCATGTAGCGCAGCACGCGCGTGAGCATCACGTGCTTGAGCACATCGGCGTGGTTGCCCGCATGGAAGGCGTGTCGGTAGGCGAGCATGGCGTGTGGGTTTCAGTGGAAGCCGTATTGTCCGCTCCACCGTGCGCCTCACCCAACCAAGGGAGCTTTCCTGAAAGCCGTTGCCTACCGCCAGTCTTTGCCCATTGAGGCGGCCGAGTCGCTGCTCGATGTGAGCCTGC
>JACMKW010000569.1 GCA_014379885.1 Rhizobacter sp. | reverse complement strand
GATCGAAGGCAACGGTGTGCGTGTGGACGGCGCCGTGGTCAGCGACAAGGGATTGAAACTCGCCGCCGGCACTTATGTCGTGCAAGTGGGCAAGCGCAAGTTCGCCCGCGTCACCTTGGGGTGAACATGCTTCGCCGCGCGTTGCTCGCATGGGCGTTGCTCGCAGCGGCCACATGCGCGGCCGCGCCGCCACCGGCCGAGCAGGCTCGCATCGAACGATTGATCCGGTTCGTGGAAGTGCAGAACGACATTCGCTTCCTGCGCAATGGAAAAGCGTATTCCGCCCAAGACGCCGCCAAGTTCCTGCGTGGCAAGTTCAACAAGATGGGTGAGCACGTGAGCACGGCGCAGCAGTTCATCGAACAGATCGCGTCCAAGTCGAGCACCAGCGGTGAGCCTTACCGGATCCGCCTGGCTGACGGGCGCGAGATCCCTGCCGCCAAGTTTCTGGGCGACGAGCTCCAGCGCATAGACCGTTGAGGTGATGCGCGCGCCCCTTACGCTGCGGGCGTAAAAAGGCCGCCCGAAGGCGGCCAAGGGTTCCACTGGGAGATTCAGTATCAGTCCGCGTACTGGCCGTTGGCCTTGATGATGGGCGACCATTTGTTGATCTCGGCTTCGACAAACTTCTTGTGGTCGGCCGGGTTCACGCGCGCATCGGTGGTGATCACCGCGCCCAGCGCTTCTTCGTTCTTGATGAAGGTGGCGTCTTTCAGGGCCACTTTCAGCGCGCCGTTGATCTTGTCGAGCACTGCCTTGGGCGTGCCTTTGGGCGCGTATAGCGCATGCCAGATGGTGACGTTGAAGCCCTTCAGGCCAGCCTCGTCGAGCGTGGGCAGCTTGGCCAGCGACGGGATGGTGAGCCGCTTGCTGGTGGTGACGGCATAGGCTTTCACCTTGTTGGCTTCGATCTGGCCGGTGGTATTGGTGGTCTGGTCGCACAAAATGTCGACCTGGCCGCCCAGCAGGTCATTCATCGCCGGGGCGGTGCCCTTGTACGGCACGGCCGTCATGTCGGCCTTGAGCGTGCTTTGCAACAGCATGCCGCACAGGTGCGAGGCTGAGCCCACACCGGCATTCGCGAGGTTGATCTTGCCCTTGTTGGCCTGGATCCAGGTGGTCAGCTCTGCGTAGGTGTTGGCCGCGAGTGTCGGGCGGCCAATGAGGGTCATCGGTACTTCGTTGATGAGGCCCAGGAACTCGAAGTCTTCGAGTGGCTTGAACGACAGGTTGCGGTACAGGCCCGGCGCGGTCGCCATGCCGATGTGGGTCAGCAGCAGGGTGTAGCCATCGGGTGCCGCTTTGGCCACCTTGGCCGCGCCCAGTGTGCCGCCGGCACCGGCCACGTTGTCGATGATGATCGTCTGGCCAGCCAGGGGCTTGCGCGCTGCTTCGCCAAAGTCGCGAGCCACCTTGTCAGTGGGGCCACCAGCCGCGAAGGGCACGACGATGGTGATGTTCTTGTCGGGGTATTCCGCCAAGGCGCTGGTGGCCATCAGGGCCGCCACCGAGGCAAGCAGGAGTCTCTTCATGGCCATGTGTCCTTCAATCGATGTGAGCGAATGAAGGCATGCTACGGACGCCAATGCCCCTCGGCATGGCGGAAACTACGTAATGAGCGAGGCGGGTTTACTCGAAGCGGCGTGTGTCGTCGATCACCTTGCCGTCGTTGGGCAAGCTGCCGGGTTGGCACAGCTCGACTTCGCCACGCAGCTTGGTCACGTCTCGAATTGCGTCAGTCAATCGCGCGCTTAAGTGGTCTGGCGCAACGGTGGTTTCCACTTTCAGTGTCATGCGGTCGTTGGCCATCTCGCCGCTGATCACCAGGCGTGCCTTGCTCACCTCGGGAAAGCGCTTCAGCACCTCGGCCACCTGGCTCGGGTGCACGAACAGGCCGCGCACCTTGGCCGTCTGGTCGGCGCGGCCCATCCAGCCCTTGATGCG
>JACMKW010000568.1 GCA_014379885.1 Rhizobacter sp. | reverse complement strand
TGCCCTGCGGCGTGGCCGCAACACCCCGGTCCCAGCGCACGTGCATGCGCCCGCCCAGGGTGTCGACCACATCCGATGCATCAGCCTCGGCACCGCCCCGGACCACGGCCCCCTGTCGCTTGCGTTTTGCTTCACCCATCGGCTGGGAACTGCGGTTTGTAGGTTTAGAGCCCTGACTGCGTTACTCGCCATTTTGCTCCTTCCATTTGGCACAACCTTGCATTTGACCCATTCAAGCTGTCACAACCTGCCAGGCAACATGTAGCTCGCGAAATCTGCACCTGGCAGCCGCCCAGCCGGGGAAATTCAGTCTGTGACTTGGCCAGCAGTCTTACGGTGACACGATGAAGGGCTCAGTTATGCCAATTGAAAGAGCAAGAGTGACAGAGTGAAGGGAAACCGACACCTGGCGCGTACGGCTCTCGACGTGCGGCTTGTGTAACGAAGCGGTGTGCAGGACCTGTGACGCCTGACATCACGCTGCGCACGAACGCGGGTTCGCCGATGTCACCCACGAGGTCGGTGTAGGGCGAAGCCAGGCGGTCGATGCCGAGCACCGCCGCGCCTTCGGCGCGCAGCGTGCGCATCAGTGCCTCACCGAGGTGGCCGGCGCTGCCGGTGACGAGGATCTTCATGCGGCGGGGATTGTGCGGGAAGCGCGTGGGAGACCCAAATCAAGGCTGGACACTTGTCTCATGCGCTCGGAAGGTCGTGACGTTGGTGAGCAAGGTGCCTACCTGCCCGTGCCCGATTCTTGGAGCAAGCTATCGAGGCCATTTGTTTGCGTTTTATGGTGCGGACGGGTCGTGTGCCGGCGTACGCGGCCGTCGGCCGATAGGCTACTTTGCCTCGTTGACGGGAAGCTCGAAACCGGTGGAACGGTAAGGGAAGGTCAGCGTTCAGCGATTGCTGTCCGATGAAGGCTTCTTGCCGGCCAGCATGCGACATTCAGCCAACTGCCATTAACCTGACGCCCAACAGCACTTGCTGATCAAGTCCCCTCAAGCGGCAGCCCAGCGTAGTTCTCCGCCAGCGCCGCTTGCGCTGCCGGCGAGAAGCTCAGGTAATCCAGTTCTGCTTCCTGCATCCTCTGTTCGAAGTCATGCGACTGGGCAAAGCGGTGCATCAGCGAGGTGAACCACCATGAGAATCGCTCGGCGCGCCAAACGCGGCGCAGGGCGCGCTGGGAATAGTCATCTATGCCCTGCGTTGAACCATCGCGCAACCAGTCCGTCAAGGCGTGCGCAAGCAGACGCACATCGGCCACCGCCAGATTCAGGCCCTTGGCGCCCGTGGGCGGCACGATGTGTGCGGCGTCACCGGCCAGAAACAGCCGCCCGAAACGCATGGGCTCGGCGACGAAACTGCGCAAGGGCGCTATGCTCTTTTCGATGTTGGGCCCTGTTTGAATAGCGTCAGCGATGTTCTGGGGCAGGCGTCGGCGCAGCTCGTCCCAGAAGGCGTTATCGCTCCACTGGTCGACTTGGTCAGTCAGCGGGCACTGGATGTAGTAGCGGCTGCGCGTGGCCGAGCGCATGCTGCACAGGGCGAAGCCGCGAGGGTGGTTGGCATAGATTAGTTCGTGCGCAGCCGGCGGCACGTCGGCCAACACACCCAGCCAGCCAAAGGGGTAGACCTTCTCGTACACCTTCACGCGGTCTGCCACATGCGCGCGGCTGGGGCCGTGATAACCGTCGCAGCCAGCGATGGCGTCACAGCGCAGCTGCAAACGCTCGCCGCGGTGCATGAACTCCACCACGGGCCGCGCGTCGTCAATGCCTTGCAGCATCACTTCCGAAGCCTCGTAGTAGGTGGGCAATTGCTGGGCCTGGCGCGCTGCCATCAAGTCGTGAGTGATCTCGGTCTGGCCATAGACCGTGACCCTGCGGCCCTTGGTCAAACCCTTCACGTCGACGCGCAGCGTTCGCCCCGCAAATGCAAGCGCAAAGCCGTCATGCGGCAGACCTTGGCGCAGCATCCGCTCGCCAACGCCGGCTTCGACCAGAGCCTCCATCGTGGGCTGCTCGATGACGCCGGCGCGGATGCGGGCACCGACATGCGAGGCCGACTGGCGCTCGATGATGACGTTGTCTATCCCTGCACGATGCAGCATTTGGCCGAGAAGCAGGCCCGACGGGCCGGCGCCGATGATGGCGATCTGGGTGTTGACGACGTTCATGGACTTTCTCCGCGCCGGGGTGCTGCGGCGCTCATGGTCGCGATCAAAGAAACGAAGCGGCCAGACCGCCGTCGGTTGCGATGTTGGCGCCGTTGATCCAACGAGCGTCATCGCTACACAAGAACAACACGACAACGGCCACGTCGGCTGGTGTGCCGGCGCGACCGACACGGTCGATGTCGCCCTGCACGCGTGCGTCACCCAGCGAGGCGCGGAAATCGGCCAGGATGGGTGTCTCCACTGGGCCGGGGCTGACACAGTTCATGCGAATGCCGCGCTCACGCCACCAATGCGCGGAGCGCATCGCCGACCAGACCAGCAACGCTTCCTTGAAGTACGGGTAACTGAAGTCATCGGCCACCGGGTGCCGCGCCAGCCACTCTGCGCCGGCCTCGAAGCTGTCGGAGTGTGCCAGCTCCTTATGCAGCGAAAGCCGCTCAGACCAGGCGGCACCGGCGATAGAAGCCAGGTGCACGATCGACCCTTCTGGCGCGAGCTTTGTCGCCAAGCTCTCGGTCAAATGCCGCAGGCCGAGGTAGTTCACCGCAGCCACCTTGTGCGCCCCCGCCGTGCCCGGCAAGCCAGCCACGTTGGCCAGGGCGCTGATGCCCGAAGGCAGGTCCTTGACCAACGCTGCGATGGCCTGTGGGTCTGACAAGTCGGTGAGATGGAATGTGTCCACCGCAAACGTGGGGGCGACCCGATCGACGCCGATCACATGCGCACCACGGGCCTGGGCCAGACGCGCAGTCTCGGCACCGATGCCAGAGGACACACCGGTGATCAAGATGGTTTTGCTGCTGAGCATAGGAACTCCTGGTTGAAAAAGTGAAGGGTCACTGGGCGCTCAGAACGGGTAAGCGTGGGCGGCTGAATCGATGGTCACCCACTGCCACTGGGCGAACTCTTCCCAGTTCGCCGGCCCGCCATGGCGCCCACCATTGCCCGATGCACCCCGGCCACCAAAAGGCGCTGTGGCTTCGTCGCCCACTGTCTGGTCGTTGATGTGCACAATGCCAGTGGGCACGCGTTGCGACAGCGCCAGGCCGCGTGAGATGTCCTGGGTGATGACGCCCAGCGACAAGCCGTAGTCGGTCTGCGTAGCCAGCGCCACCAGTTCGTCTTCGGTCTTGAAACGGATGATCGAGGCGACCGGACCGAAGATTTCTTCTTCGAAGCTGCGCATGCCCGGCCGCACGCCTGAGAGCACCGTGGGCTTGTAGAACGGGCCCTGGTGGTCACCACCGGCTTCGAGCTTGGCGCCTGCGGCGATGGTGTCGGACACGATGCTTTGAATGCGCGCCGCCTGGCCCGCGTCGATCACCGGGCCCAAAGCCACCTGGCCCGTGGCCGGGTCGCCCACCGGCAGGTGCTTGGCCTTGTGCACCAGCGCGGCCAGCACGCTGTCGTACACGGCGTCTTGCACGAAGATCAATCCGGCGGTCATGCAGATTTGGCCCTGGTGCAGGAAGGCGCCCCAGGCGGCGTTGGATGCCGCAATGGCCGGGTCGGCGTCGTCTAGGATGACGAGCGCATTTTTGCCACCCAGCTCCAGCGTCACCTTCTTCAGGTGTTTGCCGGCCAGTTCACCCACGCGCCGCCCCACGGCGGTGGAGCCAGTGAAAGACACCATCGCAATGCTGGCGTCGGTGCACAGCGCTTCGCCCGCCGCAGCGGCACCGGGCAGCACATGCAGGCAGCCTGCAGGCAAGCCGGCCTCTTCGAAGACGCGGGCAATGAGGAAACCCCCCAGTACAGGCGTGCGCAGGTCGGGTTTGAGCACCACGGTGTTGCCTGCGGCGAGCGCCGGTGCGACAGCACGGATCGACAAGATCAGCGGAAAGTTGAAAGGCGAGATGACGCCGACCACGCCATGCGGCACGCGCCGCGCCAGCGACAAGCGGCTGCCATCGGCCGGCAGCACCAAGCCGCGCGGCTGGGTGCACATGGCGGCGGCTTCGCGGCAGATGGCGGTGGCCATCTCCAGCTCGACACCGATCTTTGGCGCGATCGAGCCTGATTCGCGCATCAGCATGGGCGTGATGGCTTCGGCGTGTTCAGCACACAGCGCCGCCGCCTTGTGAAAGATGGCCGCGCGCTTCTGGTGCGGCAGTGCGGCCCAGGCCGGCTGCGCGCGGCGCGCGGC
>JACMKW010000567.1 GCA_014379885.1 Rhizobacter sp. | reverse complement strand
TCGGCAAAGGTGGTGGCACCCACCGTGCGCAAGGTGCCGCGCGCCAGCGCGGGCTTGAGCAGGTTGGCTGCGTCTCCGGTGCCGGCCGCACCACCCGCGCCCACCAGGGTGTGCGTTTCGTCGATGACCAGGATGATGGGTTTGACGCTGGCCTGCACCTCGTCGATCACCGAGCGCAGGCGCTGTTCGAACTCGCCCTTCATGCTGGCGCCGGCTTGCAGCAAGCCCACGTCAAGCACGCGCAGTTCCACGTCTTTCAGTGAGGGCGGCACGTCGCCGCGCGCAATGCGCTGTGCAAAACCTTCGACCACCGCCGTCTTGCCCACGCCGGCTTCACCAATCAGGATGGGGTTGTTCTGCCGGCGGCGCATCAGGATGTCGACCACCTGGCGGATCTCATCATCACGCCCCACGATCGGGTCCATCTTGCCGCCACGCGCTTGTTCGGTGAGGTCAGTGGTGAACTTCTTCAGCGCTTCTTGCTTGCCCATGGCGGCAGGTGCGATGGCGCCGCTGGCTTCGCCGGGGGCTGCACCCGATTCGGTGGCGGCCTGCGCTTCTTCGGGCGAGCCGCCCAGGATCTTGTGGAAGTTCTCGCTCAGCTCGTCGATCTGGATGCGCTCGAACTGCTTGCTGATGGAGAGCAACACATTGCGCAGGTTCTTGGTCTTGAGCAGGCCGACGATCAGGAAGCCGGTACGCACCTGGCTGCCACCGAACATCAGCGAACCATAGACCCAGGCACGCTCCACCGCGTCTTCAACGAAGCTGGAGAGGTCGGTCACCGACGAGGCGCCACGCGGCAGCCGGTCGAGCGAGTTTTGCAGGTCGGCCACGAGGTTGGATGCATCCATGCCGTAATGCTTGGCAATGCGATGCAGGTCGGAGTCTTGTGTCTGCAAGATCTGGAACAGCCAGTGCTGCAACTCCACATATGGGTTGCCGCGCAGTTTGCAGAACACGGTGGCACCTTCGATGGCCTTGTAGGCCAGCGGGTTGAGCTTGCCGAAGAGGGCGGAGCGACTGATTTCAGCCATGGTGTTTCCCCTGTGTGGATGAGGCCGGGTTGAGCCTGAGCTCGCCACGGTCGGAGTGAGGTGTCTTGCGGCCGAGCCAGGTGGTGCGGCCGAGCGCGGTGGTCTTGCCATGCAGCCCCAGGGCCGGTACTTCGCCGCCCTTGAGCACGAGTTGCAGATCCCACAGCATGTCGAAGCCCAGCAACTGGCGCATCCAGTCGCGCAGCTCCGCAAGCGAGGGCTGGCCGGGCAGGAACTGCTTGTACTGATCGAGACTCAGCGGCCCAATGTGCAGGCGAATCTTGTATTGCCTGTCCCACACCTTGGCACCAGCCACGGTCGATACACCCAGTGGCGAACTGCGGCGTGCGCCCGGGCGGCCGAGGCGGCTGCGATCTTCGGCGCGCAGCGGCATCCAGTGGCCCACATAAGGCTCGATGCGAATCGGCACATTGAAATATTGGCGCAGCACCTTGGCGATGGACTCCGGGTTGCGTGTGGGTCGGGCCAAGTGGGCGGCTGCGAAGCGCTTGGCGGCGTCGGGCACGGTGTCGGCGTTGCGCAATGAGGCGGGCGCCTGGCCGAACAGTGCGCTGACCCATTTGGCGAACTGGTCGTCGTTCGGGCGATCGGCCTGCACGGCCGGCTGGCTGTGGGCCCAGGCGCGGTAGAAGAGCAGCAGCGCGCGGTGGTGAAACACGTCTGCAAAGCGCGCAAAGGTCGGGTCGGCATGGTTGCGCAGGCGGTCGCGCGCGTACTCGGTGATGTGCAGCGGCAACGGGCCCATGGGGCCGAACAGGCCGAAGAAGCGGGTGCCCAGGCGAGGTGGCTTGTGGCTGTCGACCTTGAACGACATCAACGCGGCGGGCGCGAAATCGAGCTCCGGGTCTTGGCCCAGGCGGATCGGTTCGGCACTAGGGCGAAGTGCGCTGCCCAAGCGGGGCGATGTGGGAGTGAGGGATTCGACCTGGCGCAGCACGGCAAAAAAGTCATGCGCCCAGGGTTCGGCGGCGAGGCTTTCGAACAGGCGCGCGCGGCGCTCGTGGAGTTGGCGCGCGTCGGTGGTCATGCGGCCAGGCTCCGTTTGCCCTGAGCCTGTCGAAGGGTTGCATGGTGCACTTCGCCGGCTTCGACAGGCTCAGCCCGAACGGACAGGGTGTGGCGGAGGCGCTTCATAGAACCGCGTGAGAACCGATGCGGGGTTTGCAGCGCATGATTTCTCCGCGCGAGGCGGAGCGCAGCACGGTTTCGCAGAAGCTGTTCGCCGCCGCGTGGCGCGCAAAGAAGCGATCGAGCACGTTGCCGAGCAGGAAAGCACTCGACCCCTGGAAACCAAGTTCATCGACCAACGCGGTCACCTCAACGCCACAGCCGAAAGTAAGCGGCCCGGGGAAGGGCAAGCGCCGCACCACCGATTTAGCCTCCAGCCATTGAATGCTCTCGACCTGCTTGGCCCAGGCCACGTCTTGCTCAGGCCCGTGCAAGGCCAGCAGCGTGCGCAGCGCCGAGGCCGCACGCTTCGGGTCTTCACCGGCAATGCTCAGGTAGTTGAGCGTGAGCAGGCTGACCATGGACCAGCCCACATCACCACGCGCCAGACGCTGCACCGGGCGCGTGGGACCGCGCAGCGTCTCGATGCGGCCAGCGGGCCCAGCAGCGTCGAGCACCCAAGTGGTGGAGCTGCCCGGCAGCAGCGTGGGCAGATCGCGGTTGGTGACGAGTGCGGTGACCGACAGCTGGCGAATGTCTTCGCGGTAAGGCGCGTTCTTCGGGTCAACGAGCGACAGGAACATCTCCTGCCCCACATAGGCCGAACGCAGCCCGTCGAGCCGCTGGCGCGCTGACAACATGCGCGGTTCGCGCCGCACGGTGTAGTAGGCGCCGTGGCTGCGGGCGGCGTCATGAAAGCTCGCGTACAGCGGTAGAAAACTCTGCTCGGCCACTTGCGCGATGCCATAACCCGTCACCGATTGCAGCGTATGGATCTCGTGGTCCATGGGACGTGTGCGGTCGGGCACCACGTGGTGCTCCCAGCTGCCCGTGCCCAGCTGGATGCGGTCGAGCCGCTTGGGAAACAGGTTGATCGCGGGGGTACAGAAAAGCGCGAGGCTGCCGGCGTCCACCAGCGATTCAAGGGCGGCCTCCCCGCGCGAAAACAGCACAACGATCTCGGCTTCGGCGCTGTCCACCATGGCCAGGCGGCGTGCCAGATCGTTGATCTCGAAAAACAGAAAACGCTGCGGCATGGCCGCCAGCTCTTGCAGCAAACGGTGTCCGCTGAAGCCGCGCAGGGTTTCGGGCAGCAAGGCCTGGTCTTCGTCGTAGCCGATGGGCTTGACGGAGTCTGCATCGGCAAAGCCCGACGCTGCGCTGCGGTTGCTGCCCGGGCTTGTGCCACCAGCGACCCAGGTGCCCACCGTGTTGCCGAGCACCAGTTCGTGCAGGCGAAAGGCCACGTCATCAGGTGCCGAGATGAAGAGCGGCAACGTGTCGAGCTTCAGTTGCTTGAACTTGAGCCCGCCGTGTAGCTTGAGCTTGATGCGCAGCCCGCCGCGCAGTTGGCGCGACACCGGCAAGTGCGCGAGCGGCAGGTCGGGGGCATGGCTGAAGTACTGCACCGATTCGATCTCGATTGGCCACAGCGTCACCTCGTGTGCGGTGCGGAACTCGCAGCGTGTGTTCTGGCCGCGTGTCAGCTCGCTGGTGAGCGCGCTGCCGCGTTTGAGCGTGAAGCCGCGCGCAAGGTTAGGGTCCAGCGGGTCGGGCCGCATGCGCGCGATCATCATCGAGGGCACGGGCGACAAGAAGCCCGGGTACACCGTTTCCAGCAGGTGCTGCACAAAGCGCGGCTGCTCGGCGTCGATCTTGAGCTGAATGCGGGCCGCCATGAAGGCAAAACCTTCGAGCAGGCGCTCGACATACGGGTCGGAGACTTCCAGCCCGTCAAGCGACAGGCGTGCGGCGATCTTGGGGAATTCAGCGGCGAACTCGGCGCCCACCTCGCGCAGGTGGGTGAGCTCGTCGTTGTAGTGGCGTAGGAGGTTCGGATCCATCAGCTTCAGCGCCCGCTCGGCCGCCCGAAGGGCGTTGAACGCCCCCTCGGGGGGCAATGAACGAAGTGAGTGTGGGGGTTCATGATTTCCTGCGGGAGGGGCCGCTGCTGCCCACGTCGCGCACTTCCACCTGGCCGGCTTCGAGGTCGACCTGGGTGCGCAATAGCAGTTCGAGCGGCACTGGCTGGGCCCACATGAAACCGTGGATCTCGAACTCGATGACGTTGTGCGTGTCGAGCACGCTGGAGGATTCGAGCGCCTTCACTTCAAGCGAGTCTTCCATCACACGTGGCTCAAATCGCAGGATGGCTTGTTTGATGGTGCGCTCCAGCAGGCTCACATCAACGCGTGAAGCGAGCTGGCCCGACATGGCCGGCAGGCCGTAGTTCAGCACCGAATCGGCGGCCTGCGGGTACTGTGTCGCCACGGCCTTGCTGAGCGGCTGTACTGAATTGAGCAGCCAGGAGAGGTCTCGCAGGACCGCTTCACGGATCTGCGACTTGTTCATCATGCGGCTGTCGTCGGCTTCGACCTGCGACTGCGGGTTGAAATCAGTCAACCGATCCAGCAGCGCCGGCTGCAAGCGGTCACGCAGGTTCATGTGGCCGCGCCAAGCGGGTCGAGCGCCGGGCCGCCCCAAGCCGGCCC
>JACMKW010000061.1 GCA_014379885.1 Rhizobacter sp. | reverse complement strand
GCTGTTGGCCCCGACCCTCACGCTGCGCGGCGCGTGGATAGCCACCGCTCCGCTGGCTTCGTCATCGGCATAACGGAAGCTGCTGTTGATGGTGAAGGTCTTGGCCCGGTCACCCAGGTTTTGCACCACCAGCTTCTTCTCGTACTCGGCAAAGCCGCTCACCTCTCTGGCACCGAACGACAAGGCGGCCGACAGGTCGTCTTTGTTGTAGGCCACGGCATTCAGGGCCAGCGCCTTGTTGACTCGCACTTCACCCGCACCGATGCGCGTGATGGGTGCCAGCCGCCCTGGCAACACCGCCGGGTTGGTGTAGACCTTGTTCGAGGCGCTGTTCATCAGCATCGCCTTGATCTGCAAGGGCGAGCGGTTCGGGAAGGCTTGAATGAGCAACGCTGCCGACCCCGCAATCATCGGCGTGGCGCCCGAGGTGCCCCCGAAAGCTTCTTCACCCGTGCTGCTGCCGGCAACGGCCGACATCGAGGCGCCCGGCGCACCAATCTCGGGCTTGATGGTCTGGAAGCTCATGCTTGGGCCACGCGCCGAGCTGCTGGCCATACTGCCCACCAGCGCCACGCGGGTGGCGTCGGACACCGTCACGTTCACCGGGGCCGCAATGTTGGCCTTGATGCTGTTGGACAGCGACTGCTGGATCACAAGCGTGGGTACAAAGTGCGTGCCGCCGCCGTTGCTGAACGACACCGCGTCGCCTGGGGCAATGAGCCCGATCAGCACGCCGATGGCGCCGGCCGCACCGGCCTTGTCAACCTTCAAGCTGACGGAGCACACACCACGGTCGATCAAGACCACCTTGCCGGCCACGCTGGCAGGCAGCGGCGCGTCGGCCGGGCAGGCTGTGCCCACGGCGACCACATCGCCGGTGAAGCCGGCACCAATCGGCGCCCAATCCACCGTCGCGGTATTGCCATACACACCGGCAATGACGGCCGGGGAGTTGATGCGCAAGCCGTAGGCAAGGGCACTCGGCACCGAGGTCTGCGCGACGCTGATCACCCCCGGGGCGATCGACGGCGAGCTGACCACATACGGCAGGTTGGCGCTGTTGCCGGCGGCTACGGCCACGACCACACCCAGCTCGACCGCGTTTGACAAGGCCAGTGTGGAATCGTCTTCCACCTGGCCGTAGCTCGAACCCAGCGACAGGTTCATCACGTCGACGGCGTCGGAGGGGTCGCCGTCACCGTTCGGGTCGATCGAGTAGTCGATGGCCTTCAGGATGGCAATGCCGTTGCAGCTGGTGGCCACCGAGCTGCACACCTTCACCGCAATCAGCTGTACGCCGGGAGCCACACCCTTGTGCGTGCCGTCCAGGCTCCTGCCACCGATGATGTCGGCGACATGGGTACCGTGACCCTGGAAGTCGATCGGGTTCGGGTCTTCACTGCGCGGGCCGTTGGTGGGCCAGGCGTCGCCGACGAAGTCGAAGCCGCCCGTGACCTTGGCGGTGGGGAACACGCTCGGGTCGATGGTGGTGTTGCGCGGGTCAGCCGGGCTCGTGCCAAACGCGGCGAGGTACGCCGCTGGCGTGCCGGCACCCCCCAAGTTCTTGTGGGTGTAGTCGATGCCCGAGTCGAGCACGGCCACACGCACGCCGGTGCCGTCAAAGCCGGCTTGCTGCACGGCGCTTGCGCCGATGTAGGGCACGGTTTCGCTCAGGCTCATCTCGTGGTGCACCACACGGCGCACCTTGATGACGCCCGGCAGCGCAGCAATGCTGGCCAGCCGGCTGGCGTCCACTCGCACCGCAATGGCGTTGTGCGCCATGTGAACGCGGCCCAGTTCGACGGCGCCGAGGCTGGACAAACGGCTGGACGCAGCGTCTTGGCGAGACATCAGCGATGAACGATGCGAACGCAGCGCGTCTCGCATGGCTTGAGGCGCGGCACGCAAGGTCCGCAGGCCCTGCGCCTGCTCACGCTCGCCGGTGGCCAGCGTGGTACTGGTCAGCGCGCTGGCCGCTGCAGCCACCGACGGGTCGGACAAGGTCACCCACACATCAACAGGGCCGGTGGCATGTGCCAGCTGCCTGTCGAGCACACCAGAAGTGGCGCCGCTCGGCAGGGACAGCGCTTGAACGTTGCGCGGGCTGGGGTCGGCCAGCGGCGCCTTGTCGGCATCGGACTCGGCGGGGCCACTGCCCCCACCACCGCCGCAAGCGGCCAAGACCAGCGCGGCCGACATGGCCAACGCAGTTTTCCAGGAAAGACGGATTGACACGAGACACTCCTTTTGGGGCAAGTCCACCCGGATCAGCAAGTGCTGGGCCGGGACAGTCCGTATGCGGATAAGCACGACGGCGCTGAGCGTGGGGTTGTGGGAGAGCGCATGCTGATTGGTGCGCTTTGTTTCAGTCAAGCAAAGCGCCCCCCCTACCACTAGGGGGGCCGGGGGAACCCTAGGCACCGAAACGGATCGTGCGGTGCGCACTCGCTGACAGGCCGTGCCGCTATGCTTGCGGCATGAAGACACTCATTCGTTGGTTGCTGTTGGCCGCCGCCTTGTTGTTGGTGGCCCATCTTTATCCGGGCGTGACGGTGACGAGCTTCGTCTCGGCCATGATCGCCGCGCTGGTGCTGGGCCTGCTCAACGCACTGCTGCGCCCGCTGTTGGTGCTGCTGACGCTGCCGGTGACGGTGCTGCCGCTGGGGCTGTTCCTCTTCGTCATCAACGCGCTGATGTTCTACTTTGCCGCCGGCTTGTTGCCGGGCCTGGCCGTCACAAGCTTCGGCGCCGCACTGATCGGCTCGCTGATTTACAGCGTGTGCGGCGTCATCATTGACGCCGCACTCGAGCGCATCTTCAAAAGTTAGAGCCCCCCAGTCGCTTCGCTCCTGCCCCCAAGGGGCGCCGCCTGGCGGCCCGGCAAAGCCGGTTCCGCGGGCGTTGCTTGATGTCGCACTTGCTTCGCTCGTGCGGCTCGCATGTTTACTTCAGCATTGATTTGATACCGCGGATGGCCTGACGGATACGCGATTCGTTTTCGATCAAGGCAAAGCGCACGTGGTCGTCGCCGTGATCGCCGAAGCCGATGCCGGGTGACACGCTGACCTTGGCTTTTTCCAGCAGCAACTTGGCGAACTCCAGCGAACCCAGCGCCCGATAGCGCTCGGGAATCTGGGCCCAGATGTACATCGAGGCCTTCGGGCACTCGACCATCCAGCCGGCCTCGTGCAAGCCCTTCACCAGCACGTCGCGCCGCCGTTGGTATTGCGCGGCAATGTCTTTCACACATTGCTGGTCCCCTTCCAGCGCGGCAATCGCCGCCACCTGCAGTGGCGTGAAGGTGCCGTAGTCGTGGTAACTCTTGATGCGTGCGAGCGCGGCCACCAGGTCGCGGTTGCCCACCATGAAGCCGACACGCCAACCGGCCATGTTGTAGCTCTTGCTGAGCGTGAAGAACTCGACCGCGATGTCTTTGGCGCCCGGCACCTGCATGATCGACGGCGCCTTCCAGCCGTCGAACACGATGTCGGCATAGGCCAGGTCGTGCACCACGAAGATGTCATGCTTCTTCGCCAGGGCAATCACCCGCTCGAAGAAGTCGAGCTCCACACATTGCGCGGTCGGGTTCGACGGAAAGCCCAGCACCATCATCTTGGGCTTGGGGTAGCTGCCACGAATAGCCCGCTCCAGCTCGGCAAAAAAATCGACGCCAGGCACCAGCGGCACCGAGCGAATGTCGGCACCGGCGATCACCGCGCCGTAGATGTGAATCGGGTAGCTCGGGTCGGGCACCAGCACGGTGTCACCACGGTCGAGCGTTGCGAGCATCAGGTGAGCCAGGCCTTCCTTGGAGCCGATGGTGACGATGGCCTCATGGTCGGGGTCGATCTCCACGCCATAGCGGTCGTGGTACCAGTGCGCGATGGCGCGGCGCAGGCGCGGGATGCCTTTGCTCGCCGAGTAGCCATGCGTGTCGGGCCGCTGGGCCACTTCCACCAGCTTGGCGACGATGTGCGCCGGCGTGGCCCCATCGGGGTTGCCCATGCTCATGTCGATGATGTCTTCGCCCCTGCGGCGCGCGGCCAGCTTGAGCTCGGCCGTGATGTTGAAGACGTAGGGAGGAAGGCGGTCGATGCGCGCAAAGCGGCGCTTGCCTGCAGATGAGGACATGTTGAACTTTCACGTGAGCGCCCGGAACCGTCCGAGCGACGTTGGCTGCGCAATGCGCGCGGCCTGGACAGATCGTACCTGCGCGCGCGCATCGGCACGTCAACCCCTAACACGCAAAGTGTGCAGGCGCTGCTGGAAAGCCTGTCTTGCATCGATCATCCCTGTCCCGGCCATATCGGCCGGTTCTTCAACCCAAGGGAATTCAAAAATGACACCGACGATCGCGCTTCCAGCGCGTGTTTTACCGGCCCTGGCCGCACTGGTTGCCACCGTGACGCACGGCTTGACCGCCGGCGCATTGCTGTTGGCAGCACCCACCACGGCGCTCGCACAACAGACCCAGCAAATCTGTTCCGGCCAACCGATTCCCACCGGTTGGGTGCACACCAACACCACCACCAGCTACCAGTGCCCCGCCTTCAACAGCCGCAACCCACTCCCCAACGGCACCCTGATCCTGACTAACACGGCCGGCCTGACAGGCCAGCTGCAGATCTGTTCTGACCAGACCGAGCTACCGGAAAACTGGCTGTGGGTTCGCAGCACCGACAGCGGAAGCGTTTGCGCACAAGCCATCGGATCGCAAGGAACCTCCACACGCTGGAAGAACATCAAGGTCATCGAGAACGTGTCACGCACGACGGAACTCTATGCCTGCACCGACCAGCCAGCGCAGAGCAGCGGTTGGGACGTGTTCCCGATCAACTCCACCGACCACACCTGCATGCCGCCGTCGGTTTCCTCGACAACCACGGCACCGATTCAAGGCCGGGCGCTTTGGCGCCGCCGCTGCACGGTCAGCTCCACTGGGTACGTCGGGCCAGGCCAGGCTTACAGCTACACCATTGCGGGCGCCACGATTCCGTTCGGCTCGCAAGGCCACTGGTACGGCACAAGGAACAACGTGGTTGATGCCACGGGCTTCAACTTCGGCACCGTGCCGACGACGATGCCTTACGTCAACCAACCTGGCTGGGAAGGCCAGTACACCCGTTACGCGGAAGTCTTTACGCCGCAGAACACGCTGTTCTGCCGCACCAACACCGTCGACCAGACGCTGGCTGTCACCGTGCCGCCGCCACCACCACCGCCGGTCTGCACCCTGAGCGTGAGCGGCACGACGGTCGGCCCCAACCAGGCCTACGCTTTTTATGCCACCGTGCAAGGCAACTTGCCCGCGGGCTCGCAAGCG
>JACMKW010000566.1 GCA_014379885.1 Rhizobacter sp. | reverse complement strand
GCCACCAGGTCCATGGCACCGCCCATGCCCTTGACCATCTTGCCGGGGATCATCCAGTTGGCGAGGTCACCCTTCTCGCTCACCTGCATGGCGCCCAAGATGCTGAGGTTGATCTTGCCGCCGCGGATCATGGCAAAGCTGTCGTGCGAGCCAAAGATTGATGAGCCCGGTATGGTGGTGACGGTCTGCTTGCCGGCGTTGATGAGGTCGGCGTCGACCTGATCCTCGGTCGGGAAGGGGCCGATGCCCAGCATGCCGTTCTCGCTTTGCAGCCACACCTCGATGTTCGGGTCGACGAAGTTGGCCACCAGCGTAGGCAGGCCAATGCCGAGGTTGACATAGAAGCCGTCGCTTAGCTCCTTGGCGGCGCGGGCAGCCATTTGATCGTGTGTCCAGGCCATGTTCAAGACTCCCGCTTGGCCGGCCCGATGGAGGCTTGCGCCCCCTTGCAGGGCAGGAACGACGTGACGTGGGGGTTGTTCATTTCAGGCTCCCGCTTTCTCTGTGATCGTGCGCTTCTCGATGCGCTTCTCGGGCGTTGCGTTCAGCACCAGCCGGTGTGTGTAGATACCAGCCAGGTGAACCGCATCGGGATCAAAGCTACCGGTCTCGACGATTTCTTCCACTTCGACCACCGTGATCTTGCCCGCCATCGCCACCGCCGGGTTGAAGTTGCGCGCCGTGCGGCGAAAGATGAGGTTGCCGCTCTTGTCGGCCTTCCAGGCCTTGACCAGCGAGACATCGGGCATCAGCGCACGCTCCATCACGTACACATGGCCGTCGAACTCACGCGTCTCCTTGCCTTCAGCCACCAAGGTGCCTACACCGGTGCGGGTAAAAAAAGCCGGGATGCCGGCGCCACCGGCGCGCAGCTTCTCGGCCAGCGTGCCTTGCGGCGTGAAGTCCAGCTCCAGTTCACCGGCCAGGTACTGGCGTTCGAACTCCTTGTTCTCACCCACGTAGCTGGAGATCATCTTCTTGATCTGCCGTGTTTCGAGCAGTTGGCCAAGACCGAAGCCGTCGACGCCTGCGTTGTTGGAAATCACCGTGAGGTTCTTGGCCCCGCTGTCGCGCAGTGCGGCGATCAGCGCCTCGGGAATGCCACACAGGCCGAAGCCGCCAACGGCCATCAGCTGGCCATCTTTCACGATGCCCTTCAGTGCCTCGGCGGCACTGGCGTACACCTTGTTCATGCTGTCTCCTGCGGGGTGAATTTCAGCGTCGGAGCGTACTACGTAACCCATTACGTAGTCGTTACGTAGAATTGACTAGAAACATACCCGCAACCCTCAGCACAAGACGCCACCACGAGACGCCGCCATGCCACTCAGCGCCGACGACTACCGCACCGCGTTCGACCTCGCGCCCGTGGGCATGGTGCTGTCGCGCAATCGTTTGATGCTCGACTGCAACCAGCAGTTGCTGGAGATGTTCGGCGCCGCCAAGGAACAACTGATCGGCCAGTCGTTCGAGATCCTCTACCCCACGCACGACGAGTTCGAGCGCACCGGCCAGCGCATCGTGGCCAGCCTCAACACCAGTGGGTGGTATGCCGACGAACGGGTGATGAAACGCGTGGACGGCCCACGCCGCGACGAGCTGTTTTGGTGCCACGTCTCGGGCCGGGCCCTCGACCCCAAGCAGCCGCACGCGGCAGGCATCTGGTCGTTTGAAGACCTCTCGTCACAGCGCCAGTTGAAGGCCGACCTCACAGCCCGCGAGCGTGAGATCGCCGCGCTGCTGATTGACGGCCTCACCAGCAAGCTGATCGGCAAGCGCCTGGGCATCAGCCCACGCACCGT
Source organism: Rhizobacter sp. (assembly GCA_014379885.1). The sequence continues at coordinate 1,860 of JACMKW010000566.1, read as the reverse complement.
CGATGTCTATCGCGCACGGCTGATGCGCAAGTACGCCGCGTCGACCACGCCCGACCTGGTGCACAAGCTGCTCAGTGTTTGAGCCGCTCAACCGATCAAAACCCGAAGCCGTTCCGGAAACGGCATCGACTTCTGCTGCGGGAAGTTCACCCACACGATGGTGGCACCGCCTGCCGCGCTGATCACGTCGGGCGCGTCAGCCCGCGCCATCGTGGTGAAGCTGTCAAAGCTGCTGCGGCCCAGGTTGGCGGTGTAGGTCTTGGCAATGATCTCGCCCGGGTACTCGAGCTGGATCAGGAAGTTGCAAAAGGCGTTGATGATCACAAAGCCTTCTCCGTTCGGGTCGGGCTGGAAGCCGGCGCCGTTGAGCCACTCGATGCGTGCCGTTTCCAGGTAGCGGAAGTAGCTGACGTTGTTGACATGGCCCATGGCGTCCATGTCGCCCCAGCGTATGGCGATGCGCATCTCGTGAACCAGGCGTTTGTCTTCCGGTATCTCAATGCGCATCGTGTCTCCCTCAGGGTTTGTTCACACCCAGTTCTGAATACAGTTTGTCGACCAGGGCGCGCAAGTCGTCGAGCTCGCGCTGCATGGCGAGTTGCTGCGATTTCAGCGAAGCCAGCTCGCTTGCGGCCACAAAGTCTTGTGATTGCGCCGCCACCGGCATGGCCGAGATGTCGACCGCGCCGCACAGCAAATGTGTCCAGCGTGCCTCACGAGCGCCAGGGGCGCGCGGCAACTTCAGCACCAGCGAGCCGCCCTTCTCTTCTGATCGCGCCGAGAGCTCGTCCAGAAACGCTTCGACCGACGACACATCGGCAAAACGGTGCAGCCGATCGGCATTGGCGCGAAGCTCCGAGCTGGTCTGCGGGCCACGCAGCATCAGCACCGCCAGCAGCGCCACACTCTGCGACGGCAAGGCCATGGCACGGCCCATGTTGTGCTCGTAGCGGATCACCCGCGAACCACTGGATTCGAAAACGAGGTGCAGGCTCTTGAGCGCGTCGGCTGCGGCCTGCACCTCGGCGTCAGTCGCATTCATCACCGGATCACGTGTCGTCTTCTGGTTGCAGCCTGACACCAGCGAGTTGAGCGACAGCGGGTAGCTGTCGGGCACGGTGTGGGCCTTCTCGATCAGCACGCCGAGCACGCGTGCTTCGAGCAGCGACAACTCACGCATCCCAGCCGCCCAGCGCCGGGCCGCCCCAAGCCGGGCGGCATCCCCTCGGGGGATCGGCGGGTATACCCAATCGACGAGGGGTTGTCATCAAACAGAGAACCCATCGTCTGCTTGAATCACCGCGCCGTTCACAAAATGGCTTTCGTTCGAGCACAGCATCATCAACACCACATCCAGATCCTGCGGCTGGCCGATGCGCTTGCGGGGCAGCATGCTGATGAGCTTCTGGCCCTGCTCGGTCTTCCAGTGGTGGTGGTTGATCTCGGTGTCGATGTAGCCGGGGCAAATGGCGTTCACGTTGATGCCGTAGCGGCCCCATTCAAGCGCCATCGCGCGTGTCATGTGCACCACCGCGGCCTTGCTCATGCAGTACACGCCGATCTGCGGCAGCACGCGCAGGCCCGCCATCGAAGCGACGTTGATGATGCGCCCGCCCGTGTAGGTGCCCGGCGCCGAGCCGCGCGCCCGGGCCAGCATGCGCTTGCCGACTTCCTGCGCGACGAAGAAGGCGCCCTTGGTGTTCGTGTCGAACATGAAGTCGTAGTCTTCTTCCGTCACGTCCTGGATGCGCTGCGTGGTGCTGACGCCCGAGTTGTTGATCAGGATGTCGATGGCGCCGACGGCGGTTTCGGCGCGAGCGACCGCGGCTCGGATACTTCCCTGGTCGGTCACGTCGAGCT
>JACMKW010000565.1 GCA_014379885.1 Rhizobacter sp. | reverse complement strand
GCTTCGGCCCGACCGAAGCGCTGGTGAGCAGCATTCGCAGCCGCGGCGCCAGCACCTGGGTGACTGAGCAGATGGCATTGCGCACGTCGAGCTACACCAGCGGCGCGGGCGGCGAGATCCACCAGTTCACTGGCAGCGGCGAGTTCTGCACCACGCGAGGCGCCAACTGCTGGCGCGATTACTACTCCACCGAACCCCTGGTGTGGGATTTCTATCGCAACGCCATCACCCAGCCCGACCAGTTGCGCCAGCGGGTGGCGTTCGCGCTGCAGCAGATCGTGGTCGTCAACAGCCTCGACGTGAGCGGAAATTACGGTTTTCGCAACTACCACAACGTGTTGCTGCGCGAAGCTTTCGGTAACTACCGGCAAGTGCTGAAGAAGGTGATCCTGTCGCCGGTGATGGGTGACTTTCTCAACAATGCCAACAACGACAAAGACGCACCGAATGAAAACTTCGCTCGCGAGTTGCTGCAGCTCTTCTCCATCGGGACCTGCGAACTCAACACCAACGGCACGCTGAAGAATGGCGCCTGCACCGCCACCTACACCAACGACACGGTGCGGGCATATGCCTATGCCCTGACCGGCTGGACCTACCCCGTTGGTGGCGCCACCTCGTATGGTTGCTGGCCCACCGGTGCCAACTGCCGCTACTACGGCGGCGCCAACGACGGCGACATGGTGCCCGTGGCGCGTTACCACGACACCACGGCGCGCACGCTGCTCGGTGGCTATTCGCTGACCGCCGGCCACACCGCCAACAGCGCGCTCGAAACCGTGCTCGATAGCGTGATCAACCACCCCAACACCGCGCCTTTCATCGGCAAACAACTGATCCAGCACCTGGTCAGCAGCAACCCCTCACCGGCGTACGTGAGCCGTGTGGCGGCGGCTTTCACCGCGGGCCGCTTCCAGACCTTCGGCACCAGCCAGCGCGGTGACCTGGCTGCCACCGTGGCCGCGGTGCTGCTTGATGCAGAAGCCCGCGGCGACACCGTAGCCCGCACGGCCGGCAAGCTGCGCGAGCCGGTACAGATGTTCACTGGTGTGCTGCGCGGCTTGAACGGCGCGAGCGACGGCGAGTCGCTCAGCTGGTGGTGGGGCGAGACCCTGCGCCAGCATGTGTTCATGCCGCCTTCGGTGTTCAATTTCTACCCGCCCGACTACCCCGTGGCTGGCACCACGCTGGTGGGCCCGACCTTTGGCATCCACAACGCCAACACCGCGCTCGCGCGGCTCAACTTTCTCACTTACCTGCTCGACTGGAACGGCACGCCTGCTGCCCAAAGCACCACGCCCAACCCGCTCGGTACACAGGTCAATCTCACCGCCTTCACGGCAGATGCCGCAGACGCCGCCGTGCTGGTGGATCGCATTTCCATGCTGGCACTGGGCCAGGCCTTGCCCACCGCCGCGCGCAACGAGGTGGTGCGTGCCACGGCCTGGTGGACGTCCTCCAACGACGCCGCCAACTGGCGCGTCAATCGTGTGAAGACAGCTGCCTTCCTGATCTACGGATCCCCCCATTACCAAGTGCTGCGCTAAGGACAAGAACATGAGCATTCACCCAAAAGCACTCGACATGAACCGCCGCCAATGGCTGATGCGCAACAGCGCCGGCCTCGCCGGAGCACTCGGCCTGGGCACCGTGGCCAACCTCACGCTCGGCACCAAGCGAGCCTGGGCGGGTGACTACAAGGCGCTCGTCTGCGTCTTCCTGTACGGCGGCAACGACGGCCTCAACACCATCGTGCCGACCGACACCGCGCGCTACAACCAGTACGCCGCTGTGCGCCGCGGGCTGGCGTTGCCGCAAGCCAGCCTGCTGCCGCTCTCGGGCATCAACTACGGCATGCACCCGTCACTTGCGGCGCTGGCGCCGGCCTGGGCGGAAGGGCGGCTCGCGCCGGTGTTCAACCTTGGCACCTTGGTGCGGCCCATGACCAAGGCGCAGTTCCGCGCCGAGCCATCCAGCTCCACACTGGTTCCGGGCAACCTCTTTTCGCACTCAGACCAGCAGATCGAGTGGGAGACCGGCAGCACCAGCCCGCTCACGCGCAGCGGCTGGGGCGGCCGTGCATCGGCTGCGCTGCAGACGGTCAACCCGGTGATCTCTGTTGCTGGCAGCACGCGCTTCGGCCTCACCGAAACGGTTTCACCACTGGTGTTGCCGAACACGCCCGGCGACAGCTTCGGCGCCTGGGTGTTGTCTCCCGACGTGCAGCAATACGCACCCTACGTCGCGCGCAAGGATGCGCTGAATGCGCTCTACGCCGCGGGCCACGACACCGAGCTCGGCGACGCCTATGCCGCGGCGCAGCGCAACGCCTTCAGCGTCTCCGAGCGCCTGGGCGGGTTGGTGGCCATCGAACCCGGTGGGGTGGGCGCGATTGCCGCCATCGACACCGCCTTCGCCCCGCTGATGGCGGGTGATGGCGAGCTCACCACCGGCCTGGCCGGCCAGCTCTACCAGATCGCCAAGCTGATCGTCGGCAGCGCCACCGTGGGTGGCAACAAGCAGATGTTCTATGCCAGCCTCGACGGCTTCGACACCCACGGCAACCAGCTCGTGGCCGGTGCACCCACCACCGGCAACCACGCCAACCTGCTCAAGGAGCTGGGCGACGCGATGGGTGCGTTCTACAACGCCATGAAAGCGCTCGGCCTGGGTGGTGACGTGACCGCCTTCACCCAAAGCGATTTCGGCCGCACCTTCACCCCCAACAACAGCACCGGCACCGACCACGCCTGGGGCAACACGCACCTGGTGCTGGGCGGTGCTGTGGTGGGCGGGCGCAGCTACGGCAGCTTCCCCGACCTGGTGCTGGGCGGCAACAACGACGTGGGCGTAGACAGCTGGGAGCTGCAAGGCCGCTGGCTGCCAACCACCTCGGTCGACCAGTACGCGGCCACGCTGCTGGGCTGGTTCGGCGCCAACGACACACAGCTCAACAGCGTGCTGCCCAACCTCGTCAACTTCGGCGCCAACCGCCGGCTCGGCTTTTTGTGAACTGACGAGGCGGGGCTGACGCCCGTCGGCGCTGCCTGCAGCCTGTCTGGCCCGTTGTCCGGACTGTCGCCTGCCTCTGGCGGCGCTTGGCCGGCGACGCTTACATTGGCTGCATGGTTTCATCTGTTCCCTCCACCAACGGCAATGCCGACGGCTTCTTTGCCTCGCTGAAGCAGGGCCTCACCGCCTACGCACGCTGGCTCGACAGCATCAGCTGGAAAAAATTCTTCCTGCTCGCGGTGCTGACGCTCATGGTGGCCGGCATTGCGTCCGACCTGCCGCCCTTCAACCTCTACTGGGGTGAAGACAAGATCATCTACAAGCCGGCGCGCGCGCCCAAGCCGCCGAAGGTCCCAGTGGCGCCGCACCCACCCACGCCGCCCGGCAGCGATACCTCGGTGATCGACATCAACGGCAAGAGCTACTCCATCACCATCGGCGACAACGGCGTGCGCATCGGGCCCACGCCGACGGCGGCCAGCGCACCCTCGCCCGTGGCGTCGGCCGCCAGTGGCGTGCATGTGGATCTGCCAGGTGTGAAGGTCGACCTGCCCGACACTGCCACCAACGCAGAGGTGCGTGAAGCGCTCAAGGAGGCCCGCGACGCGATCAAGGAGGCCATCGACGACGCAAAACAGGCTGAGGCCGACGCCGAAGTAGCCATCGGCGTGCCACCCGGCATGCGCGAGGTTCGCATCAAGCCCTTCCGCCCCGGTGACCACCTGCCGCAGTTCGCTTTTCTGCTGATCGTCATTTCGGCCATCATCAAATTCATGGCGGCGGGCCGTTTCAAGGCCGAGGCGCAGGCCGTGGTGGCCACCGAGATGGCCGAGTCTGAGGCCCTCAAGCGCCAGGTGGTTGAAGCCCGCATGGCCGCGATGCAGGCGCAGGTCGAACCGCACTTCCTGTTCAACACGCTGGCCAGCATCGACCACCTGATCGAGACCGACCCGCCGCGCGCCAGCAAGATGCAAAAGAACCTGATCGCCTTGCTGCGCGCCAGCATGCCCACCATGCGCGAAGCCAATGCACAGCAAGGCAACCGCGACCTGGCGC
>JACMKW010000564.1 GCA_014379885.1 Rhizobacter sp. | reverse complement strand
GCCCACCCGGAAGCGCGCCACGGCCTGCGCCAAGCGGCCCGCCTGATCACGCAGGCTCTCGGCGGCGGCCGAGCTTTGCTCCACCAGCGCGGCGTTCTGCTGCGTCATCTGGTCGAGCTGCGCGACGGTTCCGTTCACCTGGCCGATGTCGGTGCTCTGTGCATTCGAAGCCGCGGTGATCTCGCCAATGATGTCGGTCACGCGCTTCACCGAATCGACGATCTGGTTCATCGTGGTGCCGGCGTCTTGCACCAGGCGCGAGCCCGATTCGACCCGGTCCACGCTTTCGCCGATCAAGCCCTTGATCTCCTTGGCGGCCTGCGCGCTGCGCTGCGCCAGGTTGCGCACCTCGGCGGCCACCACCGCGAAGCCACGGCCTTGCTCGCCGGCACGCGCGGCTTCCACCGCAGCGTTCAGCGCGAGGATGTTCGTCTGGAACGAGATGCCGTCGATCACGCTGATGATGTCGGCGATCTTCTTCGAGCTGGCCGAGATCTGCTCCATCACGTTGACCACCTCGCCGACCACCGAGCCGCCTTTGGCGGCCACACCCGAGGCCGAGCTGGCGAGTTCGTTGGCACCATGGGCCGATTCGGCCGTGTGGCGCACTGAGCCCGTCAGCTGCTCCATCGAGCTGGCAGCTTGTTGCAGGTTGGAGGCGGTGCGCTCGGTGCGCTGGCTCAGGTCGAGGTTGCCGGTGGCAATTTCGTCTGACGCCGTGGCGATGGAGTCGCTGGTGATGCGAATTTGCGAAACCATGTCGCGCAGGCCGTTGACCATTTCCACCAGCGCTGCTTGCAGCGAATCAGCGTGGGCGCCAGCACGTGCCGACACATCGAGGTCACCCGAAGCAATGCGGCGCACGGCCTCGCGCAATTGATCGGGTTCTTCGCCCAGGTCTTTCCAGACCGAGCTGACGATGACCCACGATGCCACGCCGAGTGCGAGCAGCACCACCAGGCCCGTGAGCACCGTGGCGATGAGGCTGTTGTGCACGCTGGCCGAGGCTGAGAGGTATTGCGCGTCGATCAGCTCGCGCGCTTCTTGTTTGGTTTGGCCCAGCACCTTGTCGAGTGCGGCCTGGCTGGCCTGCATGTTCTTCACCGACGCCATGGCGTCGGGCTTCTTGTCGATCATGCCGCGCGCGGCAGCAGCGGCGGCGCCTTGGTAGCTGTCGAAGGCTGCGCGCAACTGCGCGGTTGCTTCGACCTTGCCGGCCAGGCCTGCCATGGCATCAAGCGCGGTGTGGCCGTTCTTGACCAGCGTCTCCACATCTTTCAGCCGCTCGGCATCGCCTTCGGCGGCGGCGGTCTGCACCGTGAGGCGCACGTTCTCGGTCACGCGGTCGACCTGGGTCACGGCGGCCAGATAGGGGTCGTCCACACCGCGCAGCTTGTCCACACCGGCGGAGAGCCGGGCACCAATCGCTGCATTGATGAGCACACCCACCACCAGCACGATGGCCGCGCTGACAGGAAGGCTCCAGATCTTGGTACGGAACTTCATGACGTCATCCAAAGAAAATCGAGAGGCCGCCGCACCTGAGCGCGGCGGCGAGGTGCCAGCCTTTAGTCGAGGCTCAGCACAACTTTCACCGAACCGTCGACTGCCGACTTGTCGATGTAGCCCAATGTCTTGGGGTCGGCGGCCACGGCTTTTTTCACCGCAGCTGCATCGGCCAGTTCGCGCGGCGGTTGGGCCTTGCCCGAGAACACCAGGCGTGACCAACCGGCCTTGACCTGAGCCGCATCACGGCCGGTGGCGCTTTTGTAGAAGTCAGCCCGGATGGCGGCTGATTCCACCTGATCCACCGAGGTGAAGCTCAGGTTCTTGCCGAGGAACACGTCGGACACTTGGTCCTTGGTCATGGCCGCGGCTGTGGGGTGGCCGATCACCACGATGTCACCGGCACAGGCACCGCCCACGAGCGTGGCCAGCATGGCGGCCACAAAAATCTGCTTGCTGTTTGTCATGGGTGGCTCCTCAGAACACGAAGTCGACGGCAAGGGTCATGACGTCGGCGTTGCCGCCCGCCACGTAGCCGGTGCCCGTGGGCACCTTCAGGCGACCATTGGACTTCGCGCCGTACGAGATGCGGTCGTACTGAAACTTGATGGCGGTGTTCTTGAAGGCATCGAAACGCAGGCCCACGGCCGTCGTGTTCTGGACAGCGTTGGCCGAGTACAAGGTGGTGTTGATGCCGCCGTTGAGGAAGCCGCCGTTGGTTTCCTCTTCAACGCGGGCTTTGGTGCGCGAGTGGATGGCGTAGGGCGTGAACTTGCCCAGGCGATAACCGCCCGCCACATACCAGGAGCGGCTGTCGGCCAGGATGCCGGCGCCCTTGTAGTCGACGTACTCGCCCATCAAGAACCAGTTGCCCGGGTCGTAGTTGGCGCCCAGCGCCAGCGCCGAGGTCTTCATGTCATTGGGGCTGTACTTCGCCAGCATGTCGGTTTCACCGAAGAACGCCATGCCGCCATACAGCGGTGCAAGCCCCGGGATATCGAGGTTTTCTTTCAGCGAGGTGTAGGCCGCACGCAGCGTCAGCGAACCCACTTCGACCGTGTCGTTGATGCCCCAGCTCGGCTTGGCTTCGGCCGTGCCACCGCCTGAGATCTTGACCTTGTTGGTGCCGTAGTAGGCCTGGACGGTGTTCTGGGCTCCACCCATCTGGTGGTGATAGGAGAGGTCGACACCATCGTTGTTGGTCAGCGGAAAGACGCCGTAGACCTCTTGCGGCGGCCGGGCCCAGATGTGGGCGTAGCCGACGAGGCGCGATTCAGACATCAGGTAAGACGGCAAGGCAATGCGGCCCAGGCGCAGGCTGAGGTCCGACGTGGGCTTGAAGGTCACGTTGGCCCATTCCACCTGCGGGCTGTAGCTGCTGTCGTGCTGGTATTGCGAGACCACTTGAAGCACAGCCGAGAGCTTGCTGTTGAAGACAGCGTTCACTTGGGCGCCGACCTTGCTGTCCGGGGTGGTCGAAATGGACTTGGTGTAACCCGCACCGTAGGGCTGGAAGACGTTGCCCGTGAAGTCGGCCTTGCTTTCGGTGGAGTTCACCGCTGCCACGGTGCCGAAGCCACTGAAAGACCATTTGGGGCCGGCCGCTTCATCGGCATGGGCCAGACCGGCGATGGCGATCGAGATCACAGCCAATACGGGCCGCACGGGGGAGTAATTCATGTCTGTCCTTGCAATGAGTAGCCGGTAGGAAACAAAGAGGGGTCTTTGCGTCAGTGGGAATGGCGTTCACCGATTTTTCGTGAACACTCAGGAGCGCTATCGGGTGAAAAGCGCCCACTCTTGAGGTGACTTGTCACATTCCAGCCCCTCCAGGGCCGAACGGCTGACTAATTCAACGAAATGAACAGGCCCCGCCTGACGCCACGTCCTTTTGGGAGAATGCGGCCATGACTTCGACCGACCTCCAGGCCACCGTCGCCCACATGGGCGCTGCCGCACGTGCGGCCAGCACCAAGATGGCGGCCGCCTCCGCCGCCGCCAAGAACGCT
>JACMKW010000563.1 GCA_014379885.1 Rhizobacter sp. | reverse complement strand
GCCGTCGTGGCAGCCGGCACGCTGACGGCGTGGCTCGCGGCGCGTGGTGCGGCCACGCGGCAGATGGCGCTGGCGGTGAAAGAAGACTGGTAGCAGACCCATAGGGCAAACCCCTTCTGCCATGCAGGCTTGACGCAAGTCAAAGATGCCTAGCCGCCATGGGTGTCCCATGTGAACTTGAGGGCGCAAAACCGAGACAAATGGGAGACAAACCTGCGCCGCATTCAAGGACTGGAAAGCACCATGGAAAAAGTCTGGCTCAACCAATACCCCAAAGGCATCCCAGCGCTTGCCAATCTCGACGAGTTCAGCTCGCTCAAGCATGTGCTCGAAGAGAGCGTGCGCCGCTTCGGCCCGCTCCCTGCCTACAGCAACATGGGCGGCCACCTGAGCTACCACGAGCTCGACGTGGCCAGCCGCAACTTCGGCGCCTACCTGCAACATTCGCTCAAGCTCAAACGGGGTGCGCGGGTGGCCATCATGCTGCCCAACCTGTTGCAATACCCGGTGGCCTTGTTCGGGGCGCTGCGAGCCGGGTACACCGTGGTCAGCGTCAACCCGCAGTACACACCGCGCGAGCTGGCGCACCAGCTCACCGACTCGGGTGCCGAGGCCATCGTGGTGCTGGAAAACTTTGCCCACACGCTGCAAGAGGTGCTGGAGAAGAACAAGTCGCTCCAGCTCACCGTGCTCACCACCGAGGTGGGCGACATGCTGCCGCTGATCAAGGAATTCATCACCAACGCAGTGGTGAAGTACGTGAAAAAAATGGTGCCCCCATGGCGCATTGCCCACGCCATCGAGTTCAACGCCGCACTGCGTGAAGGCCATGCGTTGACGCTTGACGAGGTGCAGATCACGCACGACGACATCGCCTTCCTGCAATACACCGGCGGCACCACCGGCGTGGCCAAGGGCGTGATGCTGACGCACGGCAACATGGTGGCCAACGTGCAGCAGATGTCGTTGTGGGTGGGGCGCAACCTCGAAGACGGCAAGGAGATCTGCGTGATCCCGCTGCCGCTCTACCACGTGTATGCCCTGCTCTCCAACCTGGTGTTCATGAAGATCGGCGCACAGGTGATGCTCATCACCAACCCGCGCGACCTGCCGGCCTTCATTGCCGACCTCAAGAAGCAGCCGTTCACCGGCATCATCGCGGTGAACACCTTGTACGCAGCCCTGCTCGACGCCCCGGCCTTCGCCGACGTGGATGTGCGACACCTCAAAATGACCTCGGCCGGCGGCATGGCGGTGCAGCGTGTGGTGGCCGAGAAGTGGAAAGCGCTCACCGGCACGCCCATCATCGAAGGCTACGGCCTCACCGAAACCTCGCCGGTGGTGATTGCCAACCCGCTCGACATCAAGGACTGGACCGGCACCATCGGCGTGCCCATTCCCTCCACCGAAGCCATCATCCTCGACGACGACGGCGCGCCCATGGCCCTGGGCGACGTGGGTGAGATCTGCGTGCGCGGCCCGCAGGTGATGAAGGGTTACTGGAACCGGCCCGACGAGACCGCCTTGGCCTTCGCCGACGGCGGTTGGCTGCGCACCGGTGACATGGGTTTCATGAACGAGCGCGGTTACTTCAAGATCACCGACCGCAAGAAAGACATGATCATCGTCTCTGGCTTCAAGGTCTTCCCCAACGAGATTGAAGACGTGATCTCCGCCCACCCCGGCGTGCGCGAAGTGGCGGCCGTTGGTGTGCAAGACGACAGGTCGGGCGAGGCGGTGAAGATCTTCGTGGTGCGCCGAGACGAGAGCCTGACCGAGGCGCAGCTGCTTGCCTACTGCCGACAGCACCTCACCGGCTACAAGGTGCCCCGGTTCATCGAGTTCCGCACTGAGCCCCTGCCCAAGAGCAGCATCGGCAAGACCCTGCGACGCGAGTTGCGCCAGGGCAGCGCGCCGCAGCCGAGCGAATCAAAAGCTGCCACGTGATGACGGCGCGCGCCACGGCAACCGCAACCGCAACGGCAACGGCAACCGCAGCACCCACACCCGAGGCCATGGGTGTCGTTGACACCGCCTGGCTGCGCACCGACAACGACGTCAACCAGATGGTGATCCTGGGCATCTGGATGCTGCGCCCGGGCATCAGCCACGCGGTGCTGTGCCAGCGCCTGAGCGACAAGCTGCTGAAGTACAAACGTTTTCGCCAACGCACGGTGCAGAGCGCGCTTTCCACCGACTGGGAGTTCGACCCCGAGTTCGACATCCGCCGTCACTTGGTGGTGGAAAAACTCAAACGCCGCCGTGGCCAGACCCACCGCGAAGCGCTGCAGCAACGCGCCAGCGAGCTGGCTTCGGCGCCATTCGATCACGCACACCCGCTGTGGCAGTTTCATTTGATCGAACATTGTGGCGATGGCAGCGCTTTGCTGTGCCGCGTTCACCACTGCATTGGTGACGGAGTGGCACTCAGCATGGTGATGATGTCCATCACCGACGATGGGCCCACCCCGCCAGACGATCTGCAGGCACCGAATACCGAACAAGTCAGTTGGTTCTCTGTGGCGACGCTGCAATCTGTGGCGGGGTGGGGTGCCAAGTCGCTCGCCCAGTTGCAGCACCCGCAGCAATTGCTGTCCGACACAGCCGGCCTGCTCAAGAAAGGGCAGCAGGTGCTCGGCGACGCCGCAGCCCTGGCGCTCATGTCCAACGACTCACCCACGCGGCTCAAGGGCCGCTCGGCGGGCCCCAAGCGAGTGGCCTGGTGCGAGCCGATGCCGCTGGAGCGCGTGAAAGCCGTGGGCCATGCGCTCGGCTGCTCAGTCAACGACGTGCTGGTGTCGTGTGTGGCCGGTGCCATCGGCCGCTACCTGCGCGAGCAGGGTGACGACCCCACGGGCCAAGACATCCGGGCGATGGTGCCGGTGAACCTGCGCGCGCCTCTCGATCAACCGCCCTGGGAACTGGGCAACCGCTTCGGACTGGCGCCGCTGCTGATGCCCATCGGCATCGACAACCCGCTTGAGCGGGTGTACGAAGTGCGCAAGCGCATGGGCGACCTCAAAGACAACTACCAGCCACTGCTGGCCTACGGCGTACTGGCCCTGGCCGGCCTGTTGATCAAGCCCGGGCAAGACGCGCTGATGCGGCTGTTTCAGGACAAGACCACCGCCATCGTCACCAACGTGCGTGGCCCCGACACGCCACTGCGCCTGTGTGGCGCCGAGGTGCACGAGGTGATTTTCTGGGTGCCCACGGCGGGCAACATCGGCCTGGGTGTGAGCATCATGTCGTACGCCGGGTCGGTGCAGTTCGGCTTGCGCACCGACGAGGCCTTGTGCGACCGCCCGCAAGCGGTGATCGACCAGTTCACGGCCGAGTTCGAGAAGCTGACGCTGCTGACCTTGATGCTGCCGTGGGTGGCGCAGCATGGCAAAGGCAAAAACCCGCGGAGCTGAGCGCTCAGTCGCCCTTCACCGTCGGGTTGTGAACGGCAGCGCTGTCGGTGCCGGTGCTTGAGTTCAGCGTTTGGTCTGTGCCGCGCAGCGGTCTGGCATTCATGCAAGCAGAGCGGCGGCATTTGTTTAGGTTTGTCCAACACCTGCCCTCAGGTCAGTGCCATGTGCGGCACGGTGGTGTCGCACGGGCAGGTGTCGAACAAACCTAAACAGTTGCGGTCGCAGACGACGGGCATCGTTCGCGCTCCCTGGAAATGAGCTTCCCGCTCAAGGCAGAAAAACGAACGAAGGCAATGCGCTGAACACCACCGCCGCCGTCGCAATGGCGATAGCCCCTCGCGCAAAGCGGTAGCTCCAGCCCGGGAGTTCGCCATCGGCGTGTTGAGCCTTCAATCGAACGTAGTGCAACCCAACGACCAGCAGCGCGAGCGCAGTGGCGCCCCACGCCAATGCGTTGGCAGTCCACTGGTGCGGCCAGATCTCGCCCGCAGCCCAGATCACCATGAAGTGCGCAAACCAGATTGCAAATGCCGTGACGATCGGCCGCCCGCTCGACGGCTTCAACGTGTTCAACCGCCACCCCACGGCAGCAAGCGCGGCAGCAGCAAGCCGGCAGCGCCCTCGAGCGCGGCGTACATGAACACGATGCGCAGCGCCTCCAAGGTCTTGTTGGCTGGGCCTGGAGCCAGACCGCGCATCCAGCGTGCCACGTAGTAAAAGGCTGACAGCACAACCGCCATCACGATGGTGCTGTGCCAGGCCAACATGGCGTAGATCGTCGCGCCCTGCCCACTGGCATCGCCGCGCAGCCCGGCGTTCCACCAGTCGAGAAAGTCCACGGCCAGCGCAGCGACCAGGCACACCATGCTCAGCGTCATCATTGCGGCGCTGAGCCCGCTGCCGCGCTTCAGCCTCGCCATCAACGGCCGGGCCGCGTAGGCCAGCACCGCCGATGCGCCGAGAAGCAACAGGCCGGGAACCAGGGCGCCGCGCGGTGCGGCGATCCGCCACCAGTCGGGATGGGCGCCGAACAGGTACAGGTAGGCAAACATCGCCATCAGGAAGATCATCCCCAGG
>JACMKW010000562.1 GCA_014379885.1 Rhizobacter sp. | reverse complement strand
CCTCGACCACTTTCCGCAGGTCGTCGGTCAGGCTTTCAAACGCGAGTTCGACGCCGTCGAATGGGAAACCGGCGCGCTTGCCGATTCGGGCTTTGCCGCCTGGTGCGCCGGACGCACCGGCTACCCGCTGGTGGACGCCGCCATGGCCCAGATCAACCAGACCGGCTACATGCACAACCGCCTGCGCATGGTGGTGGCGAGCTTCCTGGTGAAAGACCTGGGGCTCGACTGGCGCCGAGGAGAAAGCTACTTCGCCTTGAAGCTGAACGACTACGACCTCGCCGCCAACAACGGCGGCTGGCAATGGGCCGCATCCACCGGCTGCGACGCGCAGCCCTACTTCCGCATCTTCAACCCGGTGACGCAGAGCGAGAAGTTCGACGCATCAGGCAAGTTCATTCGCCGTTATGTGCCGCAACTGGCGGGCCTGTCGGACAAGGCGATCCACGCGCCGTGGATGGCTCGGCCTATCGAACTGGCTGAGGGCAAGGTGCTGTTGGGTGACACCTATCCGCTGCCAATCGTCATGCACGACGAGGCGAGGGAAAAGACACTGGCGCGATACGCCGTCGTCAGAACCGCGCGGGTTTAGCGAGCGCAGCGCAGCGTGATAGAGCAACGCCCGTGGAGCCGACTCCGCCGGTCCACCAGGCGGCGCCCCCTGGGGGCAGGAGCGAAGCGACTGGGGGGCTAAAAAAGTTCCACGTCGCCGATCTTGGATTCGTCTTCAAGGTCGCCGCGCGCAATCAGCTCAGCATGGCTTTGAACCTGGTTGCGACCGTGCCCTTTGGCGAAATACACCGCCTTGTCGGCGCGCTCGAAGGCGCCGCTGGGTGTGTCACCTGGCTTGACCTCGGTGAAGCCGATGCTGATGGTGATCTGCCCCACCTGCGGGAACGGGTAGCTGGCGGTGTTGCTGCGCATGCGCTCCAGCGCCAGCGCGGCGTCTTGCTCGGAGGCGCAGCGCATCAGCACCACAAACTCCTCGCCGCCGAAGCGGTAGAGCCGGTCGTGAAAGCGGAAGCTGCTGCGCATCAAGCGCGACAGCAGCAACAGCACTTCGTCGCCGATCAGGTGGCCAAAGTTGTCGTTGACCAATTTGAAATGGTCGATGTCGATCAAGCCCAGCCAGTGGCGGTGCCCGCTGGCGACGTGCCGACGCCCGTCAGCTGTGAGCGGTGCGATGCCCGTCGGCTCACTGGTGGCCTTGAGAAAGCTTTCGTCGAAGGTCTTGCGGTTGAGCAGGCCCGTCAGCGTGTCGCGCTCGCTGTAGTCGAGCAAGCCCTGGAAGTTGCGGTAGATGCGCAAGATGCTGCCCACCATGCGGCGCGATTCGTCGCTCAGGGGCTTCAGCGTTTCGATCTCCATCACGCCCACCACTTCGCGGTCGGTGCTCACCGGAAAGAGGCTCAGGCTGTGGTGCCCGGCTACGGTGACCACCGTGGTCGAGCCCTTCATGGCTTGCAGGCGCTCAGGGAACAGATCGAGCGGCGGCAGACTGTCTACATCGGCCCAGGCCGGGTCGGCCGTGGCCACCGCGTCATGCTCGCCCAGGCGGGCCCGTGTGATCCAGCGTTCGTTGCCGGCTTCGCCCACGCTGCGGTAGATGGTGACCGTGCGCGGGTGCAGCATGTCGCGAAGCGCACCCACCAGGGTCACATCCAGAATGTCTCTATCGCGAAAGCCCGTGAGCTCGGCAAGATGATCGACCAGTTCAGACATGGCGCGGGGTTCAACGGAGCAAGGCCTGGCCTGTGCCTACACCGGCGTTGGCGCAGCCGTGTAGCGGCCGATCAGCGCCAGCAAGTCTTCTTCCGAATAGGGCTTGCCAAGGTAGTGATCCACGCCCAGTTCGGCCGCGTAGTCACGGTGCTTTTGCGCAATGCGGGAGGTGATCATGATCACCGGCAAGGCGCGCAGGCGGGTATCAGCGCGGATGTTGCGCACGAGATCAAAGCCGTCCATGCGCGGCATTTCGATGTCACTGAGCACCACCTGCGGCAGGTCTTCGGCCAGGCGCTCCAGGGCTTCGATGCCGTCCTTGGCCAGAATCACGCGGTAGCCTTCGCGCACCAGCAGGCGCTGTGTCACACGGCGCACGGTGAGTGAATCGTCGACCACCAGGATCAGAGGCGCGGCCTTGGCAGCAGCTTCTTCGGCCGTGGGGGCGGCCGGCAGGTTCGGCGAACGAAGTGCTGCCACCGTGGCAGCACGTGCGCTTTCACCGTACAGCGTAGCCAGCGCCACCGGGTTGTAGATGAGTGCGACCGCACCCGAGGCCAGCAGCGTCATGCCCGCCAGGCCCGGCAGGCGCGACAGTTGCGGCCCGAGGTTCTTGACGACCACTTCTTGCGTGCCCAGCACTTCGTCGACGTGCAGCGCAATGCGCTGTTGCGCACTGCGCACCACGATGATGGGGCGCGTGCGCCCGACCACTTCCTGGCTGCGCGGGCCTTCTTGCAGCAACGAGCCGAACCAGAAGAACAACAGAACACGTTCGCCCAGCGGGTAGCCGCCACTGGCGTAGGCCTCATCGAGCTCCTTGCCGCTGGCGCGGCGCACGATTTCGATCAGTGTGGCCGGCAAGGCCACCACGGTGGCGCCGCAACGCACCATGACGACCTGCGTCACCGCCGTGGTCAAGGGCAGCACAAGCTTGAAGCTGGTGCCCTGGCCCGCAGCGGTCGCGGTTTCGATGCGGCCGCCCATGGCGTTCACTTCGGAGCGCACCACGTCCATGCCAACGCCACGCCCCGAAAGTTCGGTGACGGTCTCGGCAGTCGAGAAGCCGGGGGTGAAGATCAGGTTGGCCAGGTCGCCGGCGCCATGCTCTTCGCCCGCCTTGATGAGGCCCATGGTCACACCCTTGTCGCGGATGCGTTGCAGGTTGAGGCCCGCGCCGTCGTCGCGGAATTCGACGCCAACTTCATTGCCTTCCTGGTGCAGCGCGACCACGATGCTGCCGGTGGCGTCTTTGCCCGCTGCGGTGCGCACTTCGGGCGACTCGATGCCGTGCGTCACACAATTGCGCAGCAAGTGCTCGAAAGCGGGCGTCATGCGGTCGAGCACGCCGCGGTCGATTTCGATCGAGCCGCCAACGATGTCCAGACGCACTTGCTTGCCGGTTTCCTTGGCGGCCTGGCGCACAACGCGGTACAGGCGATCCGAGGTGCTCTCGAATTCGACCATGCGGGTGCGCAGCAAATCGTCTTGCAGGTCGCGTGTGAGGCGGGCCTGTGCGGCGAGTTCGTCCTCGGTCGTTTCTAGCGTACGCGTCAGCGTGCGCTGCACCGTGGCCACGTCGTTGACCGACTCGGCCATCATGCGGGTGAGTTCCTGGAAGCGTGTGAAACGGTCTGACTCCAACGGGTCGAACGCTTCATGGGCCTGCTTGGCCGCTTCCTGGCGCGAGATCATTTGCGTCTCGGCCTGGAACTCGATGTCGCGCAGCTGCCCGCGCAAGCGCTCCAAGTTGTCTGTCAAGTCACCCAGCGAGCCGCGGATGTTGCCCACTTCGGACTCGATCCGCGAGCGGGTGATGCTGACCTCGCCGGCCTGGTTGACCAAGCGCTCCAGCAAGACACCGCGCACGCGCACGGCGGCGTTGGACGCGCCCACGTTGCGATCGGCCGCGGTTTGTGTCGGAGCGTCGCCATCGGCGGCGGCAAAACGCGACCAGTCCACGTCACGTGCAGGTGCGACGGCTGCCGGCCCTTTCGTCGGTGCAGCCGGTGCAACCGGTGCCGGTGGGCTTGGCGGGGGCACAGGCACCACCACCGGCTGTTCAACCTGAACCGGCGGCAACGCCACCGCCACAGGGAGCAACACCGGTGCAACGACAGGCGCGGCCGGCGGGGCTGCCACCGGCTCGGGCGCGGACAGCGCCGCATGCATCGAATCTTCAGCCTCGGCATACGCCTGGGCGTCCCGCGAGCGCAGGGCGTCGAAGGTGGCCGACAAGGCATCGGAGCGCGCTTGCAGTGCTTCCACATCGGCCACGCTGGCGGCGGGTTGCGCGAGCAAGTGCTCGATCAGCGTTTCAAGCCGGTGGGCCATTTCACCCAGGCGCATGGCACCCGCCAAACGGGCGCCGCCCTTCAGCGTGTGCAAGGTGCGCATGCAAGACGCAGCCGGGCCGTTGTCGGTGGGGCGGCGGGCCCATTCACGCAGCTTCGAATCGAGTTGCGGCAGCAGTTCTTCCGCTTCTTCTTCGAAGATGGGGAAAAGTTCGGCATCGACCGCGTCAACCGAGTCGATGTCGTCTTCGCCATCGAGTGCGTCGGGGCGCACCGACGCAGCACGGCTGACATCAACCGGCAGCGGCTCGAATGCCTTGAACTCGGCATGGCCCAAAGAGCCGACGTTGGTGTCCAGGCCACCGAACGAGCTGTCCACGTGGGCTGCCAGCGCCTCGGAGTTGGTCACCAGCGGCGCGGGGCGCGACGGGCGGGCCAGCGGCTCCGGTAGCAGTTCAACGAATTCGGGCTCCTCAATCGGCGCCGGGGGCGGAGCTTCCTCCACCTCAGGCGCTTCGGCCGCGTTGGCAGCTTCCAGTCGGCGCGCCGAGCTGATTTCGTGGTCGGCCAGGCGCTGGAGCAATTCGGGCGCCACAGGCTTCAGGAAGCCGGCAGCAAACTGGTGCAACAGTCGGCGAATCTCTTCGGCCGCGTCGACGAACAAACGTGCTTCTTCGGGCGTGCCGTGGCCGATGGTGTGCGAACGCATCAACGCGTGCTCGACCAGTCGCGAAAGGTGAGAGAGATCGGCAAACCCGACGGTGGCAGAGCTGCCGGCCAGAGAATGGGCCAGCGAGATCGGCACCTCACCGATGGGGCGGTGCAGCTCCATGCCCCACTCGGCTACGTCGGTGGTCAGGCGGCGCGAAAGCTCGTCGGCTTCGTTGAGGTAGATGTTGAACAGCGGGATGCTGATGCGCAGGTCACCCACGATCTTGACCTGATCGTCGTCAGACGGCACGGGGGCCGGCTCTTCAACAACCACTTCAGCCACCTCAGGCAGCGCCGGTGTGTCGAAGGCAAAGAGCTTGTCGTCGAGGTCGAGCTCGATCAGTTCAACCGATTCGGCGGCGGGCAGCAGCTCAACAGGTGCTTGCGACTCGATGACGGTCGGTTGCTCGAACGCCAGCAGCAACTCGTCGGCCTGGAGGTCAACGGTTGGCGCTGGGGTCGCGGCCAACGGGGCCGCGAGGGGTTTTGGGTCGTCGAAGGATCCCAGGTCAAGGTCGAATGACAGTTCGGGCAAAGGCTCGGCAGCCGGGATCGGCTGGGCCGCAGCAGGTGCGGGAACGGGTGCGGGAGGCAAGACCAGGTCTTGTGCACTTGGCATGTCAACCGGGAACGACAGCGACATCATCGGCAGATCGGCCGAGGCCGAAGGCACGATGGCTGGAACCGGCTCGCCGCGCGCAAGCGCCTCGGCCGCCAGCTTCACGGGGCCGGCGTTGAACAAGCCCGATTGCTGGATCGCGATCGCTTCCACCCAATCGCTGAAATAGCTGAGCGTGTTGTTGGAGAACCCGAGCAAGGACGGGTCGGCCGCTTTTTGCTCAGCCAGCCAGCTGTTGTAGACCTGTTCGCAAACCCAACCCGCATCGCCGAATTCCTTCAGCCCCACCATGCGCGAGCTGCCCTTCAAGGTGTGGAACGCGCGGCGTACCGTGGTGAGTTGCTCCAGGTTGGCCGGCGAACCAGCCAGTTGCGTCAGGGCACCCTGGGCTGTTTCGATGACTTCGCGGGCTTCCTCCAGGAAGATCTCGCGCATTTCGGGGTCGTCACCCAGGTCGGTGGCCTGGCTCGTGGGCGTGGGCGACAAAGGGGGGGGAGGCGGTGGCGCCTTGGCGGCCACAGGCTCCGGGTCCAAACCCACCGGCTCACTGGCGGTGTGGACAAAATCAGCCAGCGCTTCGGACAAGTGCTCACGCGCCGCCGTGACTTCAGCGGGGCCGGTGGCGTGTTCGATGGCGTTCTGTGCGTATGCCACGGTGGCCAGCAGCTCAGGCTGCTCGGCCACTTGCGCTTCGTGCGACAGGTGCTCCAGGTCACGCGACACTTCGTCGAGTGGTACACGGTCGCTCACCGCGGCAAAAGCCAGCGATTGGGCTTGTTCGATCAGGCGCGGCTCAACGGCCGGCGGCGCGGGAACCACGAGGTTGGATGCACTGCGCGCTGCGGCGCTGCGGCCCATCAGCGGGCTGAGCGTGCCGGCTTGCGGGTCATACACGAACAGCGACTTGGCCACCTGGGGCTGCACGCTGAGCATGTCGATCAGGAAGCCCAGGGCGCCCAGGTTGCTGGCGAGGCGGTCGAAGGTGCCCGACTGCACAACCTGCTGCGGATCTACTTCGGTGTTGAGCAAGCCGTCGACGTCGTCGCGCATGCGCAGCACGGCATGAGCCGCCTGGTCCATGCCCAGCACCGACAGCACACCACGCATCGACGCCATCAGGCCCGGCACGGGGGCCAGAGCTTCGCGCTGGGCGGGGTTGCGGAAGAACTGGTCGATGTGCTTTTCGGTTTCGGAGAGCGAGGCGCGCAGTTCCTGCACCACGCTGCCCATGGTCTGGCGATCGGACACGCGGCGGTACAACTCCTCCATCCACGCTTCGAGCGGGTCAGGGGTGTTGCCTTCGCGTACCGAGGCGATGCGGTTGGCCAGGCGGCGAACGCGCTGGCCTTCTTCGGGGTGGTCGAAGTCGCCGTCTTCCAGCGAGGCTTCGAGGTACAGAACACTGGTCGCCACTTCCATGGCCAGTGGCGGCAGCGGCGCGGTGCCGGCGTGCTGCGTCTGGGCGACGGCTTGTGCGAGCTCATCAGCCAACACATCACCATTGGGGTACAGGCGCTTGAGCGAATCGCCGACCAGCGAGAACTGTTCGGACAAGCCCGTCATGCGGTGCATTTCGCCGCCGGCAATGGCCGACCATGCATCCTTGGCGCTGGCCACGCGCTTGCGTGCCTGGGCGATCGTGGCGGGGTCGAAACGACCCAGGCGGTTGGTTTCATAGTCGGCCGGCGCGTACTGCGCCAACCCATAGGCCTGGCGCACGGCGGCCAGGCGCGGTGCCTTGCGGCCATCACCCGGCGAGGCGCTCTGGGCGCAGAAGAACAACAGGTCTTGTGCCAGGCGTTCGGAGACGTCGGACTCGCCGCGCGCGAAAACACGGAATTGAGCCAACAGGCGCGAGGCGATGCGCTTGCTGAACAGGTCTGCCTTCAGGAACCCATGGGCCTGGCTTTCGAAGAAAGCGGCAGCCAGCTGCCACAGCGTGGCGGCGGGCATGCTGGGAGCGCCGGCACCCAGGCTGGCGCAGATGTCGCTCATCGAGAGCGCCGCCTGCGAATTCTGGCCGCGCATCAGCAGCAGCAATTGCTTCTCCAGCGCGGCGTGGGCAGCTTCGTCGACCGCATGTGCTGTCACGCCTTTCTCAGGCGGCAGCTCAAGCCAGCGCCAATCAAGCGCCCACAGGTCGGCCGGGTGAATGCGATCAGCACCGGCCAGCGCTTGCACGGCCTGGTAGCGAGGGAACAAAGCGAGTGGCGACACCGGCTTGCCTGACAGCATGCGCTGCAGGAAATCGAGCAACGCGAATGAGGCGAGTTCGATGGTGTCGACATCAGCCACGGTCAGCTTGTCGGGCTTGGCCACGAAGCGCTGCACCGCGGCTTCGCTGGCGCGCAGCACCACGGCCACGGCGGGCAGGCCCACCAGTTCGAGGGCACCCACACCTTGGTGGATCTGCTGGCGGGCGGTGCGCAGCACGGCCGGGTCGACTGCGTCCACATCGGAGCCGCTGACCGCTTCGCTTTCTTTCACGAAGCGGCGCAAGGCCTTGTGGGCGTTGTCGAGCGAGCGGCGCAGCTCTTCATGCACCCACGCCAACGCACTGAGGTCGTCGCTCATCTCGCTCATGGTGTCACTCATCGCGTGGCTGTCCATCCGATGCCTTGTGTCGAGTCAGGGGCTGCGGCCGCGGCCGAGGCGCTGTTCGCTGTGCGTGTTGCTGCGCGTGTTGCTGTAATCAGCCGATCTTGAACCGGGCCACCGACTGCTTCAGTTCTTCAGCAGTACGGGACAGTTCGCGCACCATCTGTGCAGTGGAGCGCGTACCTTCACCAGTTTGCTCCGTCACCGCAAAAATGTGCTGGATGTTTGCTGCCACCACGTTGGCGGATTCGGCTTCTCGCAGCGCCTGGTTGGAAATCTGTCCGATCAGGTCAGCAAGCTGGCGTGACACACGGTCAATGTCGCCGAGCGCGTTACCTGCCGCGTCAGACAGCCGGGTTCCTTCCACCACACCCTGCGTGGATCGCTCCATGGCGCCCACCGCGTCTTG
>JACMKW010000561.1 GCA_014379885.1 Rhizobacter sp. | reverse complement strand
GCCCGCTCGTGAGGGTGGAAGTAGAAAATCCGCTCACCCTGAGGTATCGAAGGGCCGTGCGGAACTTGAAATGCTTGGAACGAGTTGGGTGAAGCCTGAGCGGCCCTTCGACTTGCCCTGTCCTGAGGTATCGAAGGATCAGGGTGAGCGGCCTGAGTGCGGGCCAAATCGCAAAGATCAGAACACCTCGAACAGCCCCGCGCCACCCATGCCGCCGCCAATGCACATCGACACCACCACGTGCTTGGCACCACGGCGCTTGCCTTCGAGCAGGGCGTGGCCCGTCAGGCGTGCGCCTGTCATGCCGAACGGGTGGCCGATGGCGATCGAGCCGCCGTTGACGTTGTAGATGTCGGGGTTGATGCCCAGCTTGTCGCGGCTGTACAGGCACTGGCTGGCGAAGGCTTCGTTCAGTTCCCACAGGTCGATGTCTTTGATCTTCAAGCCGTGGCGTTCGAGCAGGCGCGGAATGGCGTAGACCGGGCCGATGCCCATTTCGTCGGGTTCGCAGCCGGCGACGGCCCAGCCTTTGAAAGCGCCGAGAGGCTTCAGGCCGCGGCGCTCGGCTTCTTTCGCTTCCATCAGCACCACCGCCGCAGCGCCGTCAGACAGTTGGCTTGCATTGCCGGCGGTGACAAACTTGCCCGCGCCGCGCACCGGCTCCAGCTTGGCCAGACCTGCGAGCGTGGTGTCGGGGCGGTTGCATTCGTCGCGGTCTACGGTCACGTCGACAAACGATTCGGCCTTGGTTTCCTTGTCGACCACCTTCATCTTGGTTTTCACCGAGATGATTTCATCGGCGAACTTGCCGGCCTTCTGCGCCGCGGCCATCAGCTGCTGCGAACGCAGCGAGTATTCGTCTTGGTATTCGCGGCTCAAGCCGTAGCGCTGGGCCACGATGTCGGCGGTGTCGATCATCGGCATCCAGATGGCCGGGTGCATGTCGACGAGGCTGGCGTCAGTGCCGCCGCCCCCGCCGCCTTGGTAGCTGACGGAATCGACACCACCGCCGACCATGATGCTGGCGCCACCCTCGACGATGTGGTGCGCCGCAATCGCGATGGCATTCAGGCCCGACGAGCAGGCGCGGTTGAGCGTCATGCCCGCGGTGGTGACAGGCAGGCCGGCGAGCAAGCCTGCCGAGCGCGCCACGTTGCCCGAGGCAGCCACCTGGCCGGCGATCACGTCTTCCACCTCGGCGGGGTCAACCTTGGAGCGTTGCACCGCGTGTTTGATCGCGTGGCCCAGCATCGTCATGCTGGCAGTGTTGTTGAAGCCGCCTCGGCCGGCCTTGGCCAGGCCTGTGCGGGCATAAGAAACGATGACGGCCTGACGGGTGTTGGAAGACATGTTTGTAGCCTCTGGCAGAACGGTTGATCGGTATAGACCCTTGTCTTGGGTACGGCGCCAGACATGATGGCCGGAAAACGCAAAGGTGTCTGTCGCGTACAGAACAGCCGGCGTTGGGCCCGAGGCAACTTCGACCGCGCCTGGCGCGCCGCCGGCTCAAGCTTGGATCAATAGATGACGCTAATCATCTGATAAGAAAAGATGTCTGCCACATGGCCTCGACAGGGCGATGTGCGGCACGGCCGTGTTGACCGGCCACAGCGAATGAATTCCATTGCACTCTCCCAACAAAAGGAGACTGTGATGACGACTCATGCTGTACGTCTGGCTGCTGGCCTCGCCTCGAAACTCGCTCTCGCCGTGTGTGCCGTGCTGCTTGCTTCCTGCGGCGGTGGCGACGATGACCCCGCACCCGTTGCCGCCCCGGCCTGCGACCGCGCCTGCCTGCTTGCCCAGGCCGAGCAGTTGGCACGCGCGCAAGCTGCGCCCGACGCTTCGGCGCGCATCACTGAAAACGGTGCCGTGGTGGCATGGAGCGCTGCCACCACCGCGCGGCTGACGGGTGTGGCCCTTCACGCGCGCGCCGCCGATGCCGAGCATCAGCAAGCCATCGTCTACGGCACCGGCGACGATGCAGGCCGGCCTGTCGTGTTCTCGCTGCGCATGGCGCGCCAGTCTGGCAAGGTGACTGAAACTGAACTCACCGTGGCCCACCAGGGCGAGGCCTCGCTCTTTCCCGCTGCGGTGCCGCTGGCCGAGGTCACGCTGCTGAATGACGTGGTGCCCATCGCACAGCGCAGCACCGCCGCGTTGATGATCGCCGCGGCCAATGCCTACTTCGACGGGATTCAACTCGCGGACGGTGCCGCCGTGCCAGTGACCGACGACTGCCGCCGTGTCGAGAACGGTGTGGAAACCACCAACCGGCCACCCAACAACCTGAAATGCAACTCGCTGGGTGTCTTCACCTACATCCCGACCGTGAGAGACCGCCGCTACCCGCTGATCGACGCCGAACGCGGCCTGGTGCTCGGCGTGGTGGTGTTCGACATCCCGGGTGGCACGTTCAACGGCCGGCTGTACGAACCGCGCTCAATTCTGCTGAGTGAAGTGTTCAAGGTGGTGGACGGCAAGATCCAGCGCATTGAGGCGACCATGCGCAACATCCCGTTGGGCGACCCCACCGGCTGGAATTGACGACCCCCCGGCCGCATCCGCCAAACCCCTTCAGCGATTCGGGAGAAATTGCCCGCGCCAAGCCTCGTGGCTACCATGGCCTGCAGCCCCACCACCAGCAGGAGTGCCCCATGGAAACCCAGGAATTGCATCGTGGCCGACTGATCGATATCACCTGCAGCTCGTCGTGCGCAACCTTCCCGCCAGCCAGTTGTTCTACGAGGCTGTTTTAGAGACGCTCAAGATACCGATGGGGGGCACGGGCGACGGCTACTTCTGGGCCGACGAGCTGTTCGTGTCGACTGCCGAAAGCCAGGCCGCGCAGGGGCATCTGACCGGCCGTGTCCACATGGCATTTCAGGCGCAAGACCGCGCCATGGTGGATGCGTTTTACAAGGCCGCCCTGGCGAGCGGTGGCAAGGACAACGGCGCACCTGGAGAGCGCCCTTACCACCCGGGTTACTACGCCGCGTTTGTGCTGGACCCGGATGGCAACAACATCGAGGCCGTGTTCCATGGCGCTGCCAAGCGCAGCGCCACATCGGTCAAAGTGACCTTCTGATCCGACGCGGGTTGGAGCTCAGGTCGTGCCATCCCAGAGGTGAGTGACGGTGAGTTGCCTGGCCCGTCAATATTGCAGCTTCGGGTACCAATCGGTGCCCCGCCCCGCCGGGGTCAAGTCGAGCACAGACCAGAGCGACGCGAGGTCGGGTGCGTCGCGCGGGTCTTGGCCCGGGTCGGCCATGTCTTTTGTCATCTCACTCGCCCAGAACAGGCGTACCTGGTTGCCGTCGCGCCTGAAGACGTTGAGCGCTGGGTATTCGCTGCCGTCGGGCATCAAGATGCCGAGGTCTTTTGCATAGTCGTCGCCCACCGTCTGCACGAAGTTCAAGTCACGCCAACCGCGCTCTTGGGCGAAGGCGTACTGCCGCTCCACGCTGGAGCGCCCGAGGATCTTGAGCGCCACGCGCTGCTTGATGTCGGCCGCATTGCCGTTGACCGACCCAAGCCAGTTCGTGCACATCGGGCAAGGCCGATCACGTTGCGGGCCGTACATCCAGAAGTAGGTGACCAGCGTGTCCTTGTCGCCGAACAGCTCCAGCAGCCCGACCTCGAACGCCTGCTCATCCTTGAAGCGGTAGTTCTTGGTGATCACGGGCCCTGGGGGCAGCGCTCGGCGCTGCTCGGTCAGGCGCGTCATGTGGCGGCGGAACTCGATCTCTTCGGCCAGCAAGGCCTTGCGGGCAGCGTCGTATTCGGGTGATGCGCCCGGGAACGGTGTTTTTGCCTGGGCGGCCAGTTGGAGGGCGGGTTTCAGTTGATCTGTCATGTCGTCTCCTGTGGGGGTGAATGACTTCGTACTTCCATCGCTGCACTCCGTGTGAGCGCTTGTTCTGCTTTTAGTTCTTGAGCCGATACCCGGTGCGGAACATCCACGTCACGACCGCCATGCAGACGGCGAGGAAGCCGCAGGTCGCGCCCAGGCTCCAGGCCACGCCCACGTCGGCGGTGTCGAAGAAGCTCCAGCGAAAACCGTCGATCAGGTAGACCACCGGGTTGAAGAGCGTGACGGTGCGCCACAGCGGCGGCAGCATGTCGATCGAGTAGAACGCGCCGCCGAGAAAGGTGAGCGGCGTGATGACCAGCATGGGGATGAGCTGCAACTGCTCGAAGCCCTTGGCCCAGATGCCGATGATGAAACCGAACAGGCTGAAAGTCACCGAGGTGAGCACCAGAAACGCCACCATCCACACCGGGTGCGCAATGTGCAGCTTCACGAAGAAGGCCGCGGTGAGCAGGATCACCAGGCCCAGGATGATCGACTTGGTGGCCGCCGCGCCCACGTACGCAATCACCAGCTCAAACGACGACACCGGCGCCGACAACAGCTCGTAGATGGTGCCCGTGAAGCGCGGAAAGTAGATGCCGAACGATGCGTTCGACAGGCTTTGCGTGAAGAGCGACAACATGATGAGCCCCGGCACGATGAAGGCACCGTAGTCCACACCGTTCACCTGTTGCATGCGCGCGCCGATGGCCGCGCCGAACACCACGAAATAGAGCGAAGTGCTGAGAACCGGCGCGACCAGGCTCTGACCCACGGTGCGCATGAAGCGCGCCATCTCGAAGCGGTAGATGGCCCACACGCCATATCGGTTCATGTCTGCCCCTCGCCCGGCGAGTACGCCGGACGATCCCCCGGGGGGATCGCGGGCCGGCTTGGGAGCGGCCCGGCGCTCGGCCCGCGCCGCTTCGTTGACCTTGGTTGTTTCATGCCGTTGCTCCCGCCTTGTTGT
>JACMKW010000560.1 GCA_014379885.1 Rhizobacter sp. | reverse complement strand
TCCTTGTAGTCGATCTCGGCGCCGGCGAGGTACTGCAGGCTCATCGCGTCGATCAGCAGCGTGACGCCGTTCTTCGTCATCTGCGTGTCGTCGTCGTTGGTCACCTCGTCGAAGGTGAAACCGTACTGGAAGCCCGAGCAACCGCCGCCTTGCACGAAAACGCGCAGCTTCAGTTCGGGGTTACCTTCTTCGTCGACCAGCTGCTTCACTTTGTCGGCGGCGCTGTCGGTGAAGACGAGCGGGGGCGGCATGTCGTCGCTGGCGGCGGGAGCAAGAGGTTCGGCAATGGCGTTCATGGTGATCTTCCTAGGCGTCGTTGGACGCTGCCAGTTTGAGTGAGGGCTTTTCGGCGCTCTTCAAGGGTTTGAGTTCCCCCTCGACCGTCGCGCCCTGGTGCATTTCCAGCAATTCGTAGCGTACATCGCCAAGGATGCGCGCCTTGGGCTGCAATTCGAGCAAGTCTTCGGCAAACACGGGGCCCCGCACTTCTCCGTTGATGATCACATGCGCGGCCTTCACCTTCCCGAAGACTCGGGCTTTCTCGCTGATGACGAGGATGCTGCGGCCTTCGCCGGTGGCGAGCACGTCGCCGTGCACTTCGCCGTCGATGCGCAAGCCTTCGGCAAAGCGCAGATGGCCCTGCACCGACATGCCCTCGCCAACCAAACTGCGAATTGGCGGCGGCTTCTTCTTCGTCAACCACGACATGAGCGGTCTCCTCGCTGCATTGGGGTTCTAGAGCTTCAGCGTCTGCTGCGCCTTGGTGGCGCCTTGCGCGTCGAGCACGCGCGCCTGAACGGCTTTTATCACGGCACCTTCGGGGTGGTCGATCATGCCTTCCACCCGTGTGTATTGGCGCAACTGCAGGCCGTGCGGCCCACCCGGCAGCGGCTGCGACCAGGGTTTGCCGTCCAGCTGGCCGCTCAGAAGCAATTCGTAGCGGCCCTTGAATTCGGCAGTGGGTTTGCCGTTTTGAACCACGAGCATCTGATAGCGCAACTGGCCTGGTGCCTTGGCTTCTGCTTGCAGGCCACGCAATTGCAATCCATCGCCCGCCGTGGGCAACAAGCGCTCGAAGAACCCCAAGTCAGCCTGCAGCGCCAGCTTCTCGCTCTCAGCCTGGCGCAGTTGCTGAGCCAAGCCCTGCTGCGCCGCGCGTTCGGCCTTCAGCAGACTGTCTGCCGTATCGGCGACTTGGCGCGCACGGGCGTGATCTGCCTTCAGGCTGGCCAACTCGCCGCGCAGGCTGGCCAGTTCTGCCTTCGCACCACGGTCCAGGCCGGCGATGCTCTTGCCGAATTCAAAGGCCCACAGCGCAATGGCGGCTGAAAAGCCCAGCACCACGGCAGACACGGCCCAACGCAGCGGCCACGGCAAAAGGCTGCGCACGATCATCCTCGGTGCACTCACCGAAAGACGTCGCCGCAGCAATTTCCAACGCATGAAAGGTCCCCGGAATGCCGAAGCATCCCGGGAAGCGTGTTTAGCGCTTAGAGAACTGCTTACGACGGCGGGCGCCGTGCAGGCCGACCTTCTTGCGTTCGACTTCGCGCGCGTCACGCGTCACGTAGCCGGCGCGGCTGAGGTCAGGCTTCAGCGCCGTGTCGTAGTCGATCAGCGCACGGGTGATGCCGTGGCGCACCGCACCAGCCTGGCCGCTTTCGCCGCCGCCGTGCACGTTGATCTTGATGTCGAAAGACTCGTTGTTGCCCGTAAGCAGCAAAGGCTGCCGCACGATCATGATCGAGGTCTGGCGGCCGAAGTACGCGTCAATGGGCTTGCCATTGATGACGATCTTGCCGTCACCCTTCTTGATGAAGACGCGAGCAACGCTGCTCTTGCGACGGCCGGTGCCGTAATTCCAGATTCCGATCATCGCTTCAAATCTCCAGCGGCTTGGGCTGCTGAGCGGAATGCGGGTGGGCACCACCGGCATAAACCTTCAGCTTCTTGACCATGGCATAACCCAACGGGCCCTTGGGCAGCATGCCCTTGACGGCTTTTTCAAGCGCGCGGCCGGGGTGCTTGGCCTGCATGTCCTTGAACGGCGTGGCGTAGATGCCGCCGGGGTAGCCGCTGTGCCGGTAGTAGATCTTGTCGGTGGCCTTGGCCCCGGTGACACGGATCTTGTCGGCATTGACGACGATGATGAAATCACCGGTGTCGACGTGAGGCGTGTAAATGGCCTTGTGCTTGCCGCGCAAACGGCGTGCTGCTTCGCTGGCAACACGTCCGAGCACCTTGTCGGTGGCGTCAATCACGAACCATTCATGCTTCACTTCGGCCGGCTTGGCGCTGAAGGTCTTCATGAAATCTCTCGCTTGGGAATCGGCTGAATGTCCGGGCTTTGGTACCGCTCGTGGCGGGCGGCCTCGCTGCAGAGACGATTTCTTCTCCGGCCGAGATCGGAAAAGCCTGTGAGTATAGCTCGATCGACACACGGCCCCACGGCTGTTTCCGACTCGAAAGCTGTCTGAGGGTTAACCCTAGATTGTTCGGCTACCATGTGGCAATGAGTCGTTCAGACAAACCTGCCCCCCGCTGGGTCCCCATTCGCACGCTGGGCGAGCGGCACCGTCAGCGCGTGCTGCAGCACCTTCTGGCGCTGCCCGTTGCAGACCGGGTGCTCCGCTTCGGTCATGTCGCCGGCGACGAGATGATCGCCAACTACGTCGCTGGCATCAACTTCATCGACGACGACGTTTTCGGCGTCTTCGACCGGCGTCTGCAACTGGTGGCAATGGCCCACCTGGCGCGCCCGGCGGCCGACCCTCCTACCGCTGAATTCGGCGTGTCGGTGGACGCCTCGCAACGCGGGCGGGGCATCGGCGGGCGCCTGTTCGAGCGAGCCGTCATGCACGCCCGCAACCGCGGTGTGCAAACGCTGCTGGTGTACATCGCCCGCGACAACGTGCCCATGCTGGCGCTGGCGCGGCGGGCAGGGGGTACCGTTCAATTCGAAGGCAGCGAAGGACTGGCCCGTCTGGCTCTGCCGGCCGACACGCTGGGCTCGCAGATCGAAGAGCTGTTCGACCAGCAGGCGGCCGAGTTCGACTACAGGCTCAAGATGCACACGCTGCGCATCGCCTGAAATCGACCCTCCCCCGGGGACACGGGGAGCCGGATCATGGGATTGGCGGGCC
This sequence comes from Rhizobacter sp., assembly GCA_014379885.1. The sequence continues at coordinate 621 of JACMKW010000560.1, read as the reverse complement.
GTTGCCCGGCTGTAACATCAATGACACTTTCCCCGGCGTGAGCTCTCCTTGCACGACGGCGGCCACCCGCCAGAGCCTCGTCGTCCATGCAGCAGCAACTTCCCTTGATCCTGGCCTGCCTGGCGGTTGCCCTGCTGCTGGGGGCCGGCGTGCTGTGGTTGTGGCGCCAGCGCAAGCCGCGCAACCGCCCGCTGCCTACCGAATGGACGCTGACCGCGCGCCCTGTTTTCAGTACCGACGAGCGCCGCATCTACCGCCAGCTGCGCGAAGCGCTGCCCCATCACATCGTGCTGAGCAAGTTGCCGCTGGTGCGTTTCTGCCAACCCACCGATCCGCACGAAGTGCGTTTCTGGTACGAGCTGCTCGGTTCGAGCAATGTCACTTTCGCGGTGTGCAGCGCCAACGGGCGCGTGCTGGCAGCCATCGACATGGACAACGAACGCAGCGGCTCGCGGCGCAACCTGCAGATCAAGCAGTCGGTGCTGGCCGCCTGCCGCGTGCGCTACATGCGCTGCCCGGCCGACCACCTGCCTTCGATTCCTGAACTGCAACTGCTGGTGCCTCACACCGGCGCCGCCGGCCGCGGCCCGCAGCCGGCCCCCACCGTGCACCAGGCGCGCG
>JACMKW010000559.1 GCA_014379885.1 Rhizobacter sp. | reverse complement strand
GAGCTCTTCGCCGAACCGGGCAGCCGCGTGATCGCCTGGCGCAACGGTGTGCGCTGGGAGCGCCATCTCGCCGCATTCCGGCAGCCCGCGGGCGCAGCCCCGGCTCAGCGTTTGCGCCAAGGCGGCGTGTACCTGCTCACCGGCGGCCTGGGTGGCATTGGTGGCGTGATGGCCGAATGGCTGGCACGCGAGTACCGCGCCAAGCTGGTGCTGGTCGGCCGCACACCGCTGCCGCAGCGCAGCGACTGGGACGACTGGCTCGACAAGCACGAGGCCAATGACAGCATCAGCCAGGCCATCCAGAAAGTTCGCCAACTGGAAAAGCTCGGCGCCACCGTGCTGCCCGTGGCGGCCGACGTGGCCGTGGCCGAGCGCATGAAAGAGGTGGTGGCCGAAGCGCGTGCTGCGTTCAAGGAAATCAACGGTGTGTTCCACGCCGCCGGTGTGACACGCGACAACCTGATCCAGCTCAAGAGCCCGCGCGACATCGAAGACGTGTTCTCGGCCAAGGTCTACGGCACCCTGGTGCTCGATGAGATCTTCCGCGACACCGCGCTTGATTTCATGGTGCTGTTCTCGTCGACCAGCGCCTACATCGCGCCCACCGGGCAAGTCGATTACGTGGGCGCGAGCGCCTTCGTCAACGCCTTTGCCGAGTCATGCCGTGACCAGCGCAAGTATCCGGTGACTGCGGTCTCCTGGGGCATCTGGAAAGACGTGGGCATGGTCGGCATGTTGGCCGCGCCCACCGATGCCGGGCAATCTGAAACGCTGCCGGTCAAGAGCCCGCACTTTGAGCATCGCCTGTCGTCGCGCGACGGCTTGGCGAAGCTGGAGTTGCTCACCGGCAAGCTGTCGACCACCGACTGGGTAATCAACGAGCACCGGCTCGGCGGGGGTGAAGCCCTGTTGCCCGGCACCGGCTATCTGGAGCTGATTCGTGCCGCACTGGCCGAGTTGGGCAATACCGGCCCGTGGCAGTTGAGCAACCTCGTGTTTGAGTCGCCACTGTTCGTGAACGAAGACGCCCCGCGTGCGTTCCGCGTCAGCTTGCGTGGCGACGAGCAACGTTGGGATGTGGAAGTGCTGGCTGAAAGCGACAACGCAGACAGCTTCGTGCGTTGTGTCTCCGCGCGTGTCACGCCGTCCACGCTGGCGGCTCCTGCGTTGGTGGCGTTGGCCGAGGTCGAAGCGCGTTGCGGTGATGGCGCTGCTGTGGCCGCTGGTGCGAGCGCGCTGCGCACTCGCCAGGAAGCCCACCTGAAATTCGGCCCGCGCTGGCGTGTGCTCAAGCGTTTGAACCTGGGCGACAAGGAAGCCTTGGCCCACCTGCAATTGCCAGCCGAGTTTGTAGGCGACCTGCCAACGAACGGCCTCCACCCGGGCGTGCTCGATATCGCCACCGGCTGTGCCATGGACTTGATTCCGGGTTATGCCGATCAAGAGGTGGTGCAAAACCTGTGGGCCCCTATTTCCTACCGCGGTTTGCGTTACCACGCACCCATTGAAGCCGATATCTACAGCTGGATCCGCTTGGCCAGTGACGGCTCGGTGGCCAGCGACTTTGCCGCCTTCGACGTCACCATCACCGATGTGCACGGCAAGGTGCTGGTCGAGGTCGACCGCCTGACGTTGCGCCGGCTCGATGGCCCGTGGCATGCACCCAAGTCCGAAGCCGCGATGGCCGGCAGCGGCGGTGCGGGCGAGCCCACAGCCGCACGCGCCAAGCCCTTGTCACCGGGTGAAGTGGCCCTGCGCCACAACGTGAGCCAGGGCATCACGCCGGCCGAAGGCCTGCAGGCGCTGGTGCGCTTGCTGGGAGGTGCGATGCCGGCTGAGCTGATCGTGAGCTCGATGAAGGTGAGTGACCTGATCGCACAGGCGGAGTCGCTCACGCGTGCCTCGGCGGCGAGCAACGACACCCGCTTCTCGCGGCCTGAGCTCGACAGCGATTTCGCGCCGCCGCGAGACGGCTTCGAAAAAGGCCTGGCCGAGCTGTGGGGCAAGCTGCTGGGTGTGGAGGGAGTTGGTATCCAAGACAGCTTCTTCGACCTGGGCGGGCATTCGTTGATCGCGGTGCGCCTGTTCAACGAGATCGCCGACAAGTTCGATGTCGACCTGCCGATGTCGGTGTTACTGCAAACGCCCACCATCGAAGGCCTGGCCACGCTGTTGCGCGGTGATGCTTACGACGAAGCGGCCGCCGCCGAAGGCAAGCCGGCCG
>JACMKW010000558.1 GCA_014379885.1 Rhizobacter sp. | reverse complement strand
GTACCAGATGCCGAACACACCGTCGAACTTCTTGCTTTGCGGGTACAGGTCGAGCTGTTGCGTGCCCCACACCGCGGTGGCGCCGAGCTCTTCGTTCACACCGGGCTGGAAGACGATGTTCTGAGCAGAGAGGTGTTTCTTGGCCGCCCACAGCGCCTGGTCGTAACCGCCGAGCGGCGAGCCACGATAGCCGCTGATGAAGCCAGAGGTGTTCAGGCCCGCCAGCGCATCGCGTGTGCGCTGCAACATGGGCAGCCGCACCAGGGCTTGCACCCCGCTCATGAAAGCCTGGCCTGTCGGCAGCGAATACTTGTCGTCGAGCGTCACGCTCTCCAGGGCTTTGCGGATGGCTTCCGGTAGCGGTGCGTTCATGGCTTTTCGATGCTCCAGGTGAAGTGCGTTGCTGCAGCTCGTGACCGCGAAACGCCTGTAAGGACAAGCGGCCAGTGTAGAGAACCGGCCTGCGCATGTCCTTTCTTTGTTTGCCGTCGACAAGGGGCTTGCGGCAATAATCTTTCGCCAAACAGCTGCCTGGAGATCAGATGACGCTCAAAAAGCCGTTCCCAGGGAAAACCATCAAACCCGTGGACGATGCCGCCGAGCCCCACGGTAACGACCTCGACCGTTACGACGTGCTCATCTTGCGCGAGCTGCAGCAAGACGCACGACTGTCGAATGCCGAGTTGGCCACGCGCATCGGGCTGTCGGCCGCGCCCACCTGGCGGCGTGTGAAGTGGCTCGAAGACCAGGGCTACATCACCGGCTACCGCGCCGAGATCGACCGCCGCAAGATCGGCCTGGGCGTGCTGGCCTTCGTGCGGGTCGATGCTGACCGCAACAACGGAATCGCCACACGCGCCTTGGAAGATGCCATTCGCAAATTGCCCGAAGTCATCGCCTGCCACTACATTTCAGGCACCGGCACTTTCGAGCTGCAAGTCATGGCCACTGACCTGGACGCGTTCTCCCGATTTTCAATCGAGATCTTGCTCAACCTGCCGAACGTCAAAGACATCCACACCAGCTTCTCGCTCGGTGAAGTGAAAGCCGGCGCGGCACTACCGCTGACCCACTTGCAAGCCGCCAAGCAGCGCTCGCGTTGACAGCCCCCATGCCGGCCATGCCCCGTCTGACCAACCGCCTGTTTGGCACCGAACCCAAGCAGCGGCTGCGCCTGGTGCAGTGCGGCACGGCCATGTTGCTGGTGTTGGGCAGCGTGCTCAACATGCAGTACCTGGTGTGGGCCGGCCTGGCGCCGGCCGTGCCCACGGCGTGGTGGACGCTGGTGCTGGTGGGCGGCTTTACGGTGTTCTTCATCACCATCCGCAGCGGGCGCAACCTGCGCTATGCCGAGCCTTCGCTCACGGTGCCGCAGATGGTGTTTGCCATTTTGTGTGGTGCAGCGGCGTATGCCATTGCGGGGCGCGGGCGCGGCGGAGTCTTTCCCATCCTGATGGTGATCTTCATGTTCAGCATGTACTCGCTGTCACCGTCCACGGTATTGCGCACCAGCTTCTTCGCAGTGGCGGTGTTCGGCACCACGATGGCGGTGATGGCCCACCGCAACCCGGTGGTCTACGAACCGGCGGTCGAGTGGGGCCACTTCATCATGATTGCCATCATGGTGCCCGCCGTGGCCGTGCTCGCCGGCCAACTGAGCCGCCTGCGCGACCGGCTGCGGCGGCAGAAGAAAGACATTGCCATCGCGCTCGTACGCATCCAGGAGCTGGCTACACGGGACGAGCTCACCGGTCTGATCAACCGCCGCCACATGCTCGAGCTGATGGAGCAGGAACGCCAGCGCGGTGTGCGCTCGGGGCAGTCGTTCTGCATTGCCGTGATCGACATCGACAGCTTCCGCCAGATCAATGACAAGTATGGCCACGCCTATGCCGACCAGTTGCTGCGGCGTTTTGCCAACGAAGCGCTCAATGTCATTCGCATCTCCGACCTGTTGTGCCGCTGGGACGGCAAGGAGTTCTTGCTGATGCTCTCCAACACCCGTGCTTCGCTCGGCCGTGTGAGCCTGGAGCGTTTGCGCGAGCGCATCAACGCGCTGCCGGTCGAAGCCCAGGGTGCCGCCTTGCACATGAGTTTTTCGGCCGGTGTGACCGAGCACCGTGCGGGTGAGACCGTGGCCGACACGGTGCAGCGCGCCGAGCATGCGCTGCTCCACGCCAAGGCGGGTGGGCAGAACCGCGTGGTGTTGGAATGAGCACCAAGTTTGGTGCGGAAATGAGCTCCCAAAGGGTGTCGGGTTGACCCATGCCGCGCCGCCGTGGCGGCACCTGCTTCTGGCCCTGGCGGTGGTGGCCGTGTGGGGCACCAACTTCGTCGTCATCAAGCTCGCACTGGCAGACCTGCCGCCACTGCTGTTTGCCGCGTTGCGTTTCGCGTTCGCCTTCTTTCCTGCCGTGCTGCTGGTGCCGCGGCCGGCAGCGTCGTGGCGCAACCTGGCTGCCTATGGTGTGCTGATCGGGGTAGGCAACTTCGGTGTGTTGTACCTGGCGATGAAGGGCAACATCTCGCCTGGCCTCGCTTCATTGGTGATCCAGACCCAGGTGTTCTTCACCATCGTGCTGGCCATGCGCCTGGCACACGAGCGCGTGCAGCCCTACCAGTGGCTGGCGCTTGGGCTGGGCGCGAGCGGCATTGTGGTGATCGGCATGCACACGGGCGGCGACACCACGGTGCTGGGCCTGTTGATGGTGCTGGGAGCGGCCTTCTGCTGGGCCTGCGCCAACATGGTGGCCAAGCGCGCGGGAAGCGTCAACATGCTGTCTTACGTGGTGTGGTCGAGCGCCACCGCGGTGCCACCGCTGGTGGCGCTGTCTTGGGTGTTCGAGGGCTGGCCAGCGATGGAGGCCGGCTTG
>JACMKW010000557.1 GCA_014379885.1 Rhizobacter sp. | reverse complement strand
GTTTGGCATCGACTCGGCGCCACAGCCGACGGATCGGCTGTTCTTCGCGGTACTGCCGTCGCCTTCCGCGGCGCAAACGATTGCCGAACTGGCCAAGGGGTTGCAGTCCGAGTTGGGGCTCAAGGGCCGACCGTTGCAGACAGACCGGTTTCACATCACCTTGCACCACCTGGGCGATTACGTCGGCCTGCGCCCGGACATCGTCGCCGCAGCGATGGAAGCCGCCTCCCGCGTGCAGATGGAATCGTTCGACCTCTGGTTCGACACCGCCGTGAGCTTCAAGGGCCGAGCGGACCGAAAGCCCTTCGTCCTGAGAGGTGGAGAGGGCCTTAGAGACCTCACGGCCTTGCAGCAGTCGCTCGGCGCGGCCATGAAGAGGACGATTCTCGGCAGCTGGGTGCAACCGAAGTTCACCCCGCATGTCACCTTGCTGTACGACGATCAACTCGTCGATGAGCGTGCGGTCGAGCCGGTGAGTTGGGTGGCGAACGAGTTCGTGCTCATCCACAGCCTGCTCGGGCAGACACGGCATATCGTGTTGGGCCGATGGGCGCTCAGCCCCCTGCACACCAGCACGGTTCCGGGCATCACGCCAGCGGACGAGCAGGCCATGCGCATCGCGCTGGACCAAGCGCAGAACGCCATGTTGGTCGGAGAGGTGCCGATCGGTGCAGTTGTCATGCGGGGCGGGCAGGTCATCGCCACCGGCTACAACCGACCGGTCACCGAACATGACCCGACAGCCCATGCGGAGATCGTGGCCTTGCGTCACGCGGCCACCTTGCTGGGCAACTACCGCCTGCCGGAGTGCGAGATCTACGTCACGCTGGAGCCCTGCGCCATGTGTGCCATGGCGCTCATGCATGCCCGGTTCAAACGGGTCGTGTTTGGAGCGGCAGACCCGAAAGGCGGTGCCGCCGGCTCGGTGGTCGATCTTTTTGGACACACACAGCTCAACCACCACACCAAGGTGATGGGGGGCGTGCTGGGGCAGGAATGCGGAACCGTGCTCAGCGACTTCTTTGCCCAACGCCGCGAGCTGTACCGCCAACGTCGCGGTGGCCCGGCCACCGAATCGTCGGCCTTCGACGACACCCCTGACATCCCGACCGGAGAGGTTCTGGAAATTGAGCCACCACCACCATCACCATGACCGCTGTGACGTGCCGTCGGCGAACACGCTGACGCTGTTCACGCCCGCCGGCGTGCTGGCCAAGGCCGCGCCGCTGCGGCTGGCTGCCAAGCGCCTGGGCAGCATGGGCTTTCACGTGCACATCGACGAGGCTGCTCTGGCGCGCCACCAGCGTTTTGGTGGCGACGATGAAACGCGTCTGGCCACGTTGCACCGAGTGGCCGCCCAGGCGCCGGGCATCGCCCTGGCTACGCGCGGCGGTTATGGCCTGACCCGTCTGCTCGACCGCATCGACTGGAAGCTGCTGGCCAAGAGCGTCGACCAGGGCACACATTGGGTGGGCTACAGCGACATGACCGCACTGCAGCTGGGCCTGCTGGGCCACACCGGGCGCCGCAGTTGGGCTGGCCCCCTGGCCTGTGACGACTTTGGCGGCGAAACGCTGGACGACATCACGCCCGACTGTTTTTCAGAAGCCATGAGCGGTGCGCTCGAAGCCGTGGGCTTTCGCACCGAGGCTGGCTTCGACGGGCTCGAAGCCAAAGGCGTGCTGTGGGGCGGCAACCTGTGTGTGCTCAGCACGTTGCTCGGCACACCGCACTGGCCCAAGGTCAAGGGCGGCATCCTGTTCTTGGAAGACGTGAACGAACACCCTTACCGCATTGAGCGCAGCCTGCTGCAATTGCACCAGGCGGGCGTGCTGGACGCGCAGAAGGCCATCGTGCTGGGTGCCTTCACCGACTACCGCAAGTCACCGCTGGATCGTGGCTACAACATGAAGACGATGATCGCCCACTTGCGCTCTGTGACCAAGACCCCCATCCTGACCGGCTTGCCGTTTGGCCACGTGCCCACCAAGGTGACGTTGCCCGTGGGAGCCAAAGTCACTTTGCTCGTGCAGGCACGGGATGTGCTCATAGGCTGGTAGCGCTCTCTAAAAAGACGCGCTGATTACCCTGAGGCGCTTGCAGCGGGGCTGCACCTAGAATCCGCAGCTCGCCAACGTGCATCAACGGGCAAAACCCGGTTGTTGCCGCAGGCGCTTTTATTTGTTTGTCGTCACACGGTCTATCCGCACGGTGTGAAGGCAGGAGCCGGAGAGAATTTTCATGGGCGCAACCCTGCGTCGACTGCGAGTTTGGCTGTGCGCTGCTCCCATGGTGGCTGCTGCGCTGGCCCTGACGGGGTGCAACAACAGCCCCTGGCCCGATGGAGCGGCGGCCACGAACACCTTGTTCAACTCGTTCGACGAGCGCTCGCCGCGCTACCTCGACCCGACGGCCTCGTACAGCAACCCCGAGACGCCCTACACCTACTCGGCTTACGAGCCGCTGTACGCGTACCACTACCTCAAGCGGCCTTACGAGCTGATCCCCAAGGCGGCCGAAGAGGTGGCCAAGCCTTATTACCTCGACAAGGCCGGCCAGCGCCTGCCCGACGATGCCCCGGTGGAGCAGATCGCCGAGAGCGTCTACGAGATCCGCCTCAAGAAGGGCATTCAGTACGCCCCGCACCCCGCTTTTGCCAAGAACGACAAGGGCGAATACCTCTACCATCAGCTCACGCGCGAGCAGGTGGGCGACAAGCGGTCACCGTGGGAATTTGAGAAGCAAGGCACGCGCGAACTGGTGGCTGACGACTATGTCTACGCCTTCAAGCGCCACGCCACCACGCGCATCGAAGCCCCCATCTTCGCGATCTTTTCTGAGTACCTGATCGGGCTGAAAGACTACGCCGCGCTGATCAAGGCCGAAGACACCAAGCTGCTGGCCGGCCAGAGCGAATCAAGCCCAGACAAGCCCTTTCTCGACTTCCGCCGCTGGCCGCTGGCCGGTGTGCAGGCGCTCGATTCGCATACCCTGCGCATGCGCATCAAGGGTAAATATCCGCAGTGGAAGTACTGGCTGGCGATGACGTTTTCTTCACCCGTGCCCTGGGAGGCCGACGCCTTCTACGCCAGACAGGGCATGAACGCTAACGGCCTGTCGATGGTGCGCTGGCCGGTGGGCACGGGGCCGTTCATGATGACCGAGTACGTGCAGGATCGGCGGCACGTGATGAAGCGCAACCCCCCCGTCCGCGGCGAGCCCTATCCCTGCGAAGGTGAGCCCGGCGACAAGGCGGCCGGCCTGCTGAACGACTGCGGCAAGACCATGCCCTTCGTCGACAGCGTGGTCTCGACCATCGTCAAGGAGAAGGTGCCGCGCAAAGAGATGTTCAAGCAGGGTTACCTCGACGTGCCCGAGATCGAGCGGCCCGAGTGGGGTGTGGAGTTCCGTGTCGACATGGACGACTCCGACCGCGTCAAGCGCCAGTACGAAGAGCGCGGATTCGCGTTTCCGCAAACCACCGACATCAACAACTGGTACCTCGGTTTTAACTGGCTTGATCCCGTGGTGGGCAAGGGCGACACGCCCGAGCAGCAGTTGAAAAACCGCAAGCTGCGCCACGCGTTGTCGATTGCGATCGACTGGGAAGAAGGCTATGGCCGCATCTTCCGCACCAAGGGCGGTGTGGCGGCGCACGGCCCGGTGCCGCCCGGCATCTTCGGCTCGCGTGAAGGCACGCCCGAGGGCTACAACAAGATCACGCACAAGCTCGTCAACGGCCAGGTGGTGCGTCGCTCGATCGACGAAGCCAAACAACTGCTGGCCGAGGCCGGCTATCCGAGTGGGCGTGATGCCAAGACCGGCAAGCCGCTGGTGCTGAACTACGACTACCAGCGCGCGCCCACGCCCGAGCTCAAATCAGAACTCGACTGGATGGTCAAGCAGTTCGCCAAGATCGACGTGCAACTGGAGATACGCGCCACTGACTACAACCAGTTCCAGGACAAGGTGCTCAAGGGCAAACAGCAAATCTTCTGGTGGGGCTGGCTGGGCGACTACCCCGATGCCGAAAACTTCTTGTTCTTGCTCTACGGGCCCAATGCCAAGTACCCCAACCAGGGTGAGAACGCCGCGAACTACAGCAACCCCGAATACGACCGGCTGTACCGTGTGGTGCAGACGCTGGAAGACGGGCCCGAGAAACAAAAGCTGATCGACCAGATGGTGGCCGTGGTGCGCGAAGACGCACCCTGGTCCTGGGGCTACTGGCCGTATGTGGCGCTGGCCTTCCAGCCCTGGACGCACAACGGCAAGCCCAGCATCATGGTACGCGACCTGGCCAAGTACTACCGCATCGAGCCGGCGATGCGTGTCACCAAGCAGGCGGAATGGAACCACCCGGTGTGGTGGCCGCTGCTGGCCATTGCTGCCGTGCTGATTCTGCTGGCCTGGTTGGCCTGGCGTGGCTATGGTGTGCGGCAGCGGCTCACCGCGCGGCCCCGCCATGGCGCCCCGGTCCCCTCTGCCAAGAGCACCTGAGCATGCTGAACTACCTGATTCGCCGTCTCGGCTACGGCGTGCTGATCCTGATCGGCGTCAACCTCTTCACCTTCTTCCTCTTCTTCACCGTCAACACGCCAGACGACATGGCGCGGCTCAACATCGGCGGCAAGCGTGTCACCCAGGAGCAGATCGAGAAGTGGAAGGCTGAACGCGGCTACAACGTGCCGCTCTACTGGAACGCCAAAGAGCAGGGCGCCGACAAGCTCACCAAGACCATCGTGTGGGAGCGTTCGGTGTCGCTCTTTGTGCTGGATTTCGGCCGCTCCGATGCCCGCGCGGCCGTCGACATCGGCCACGAGATCAAGACGCGCATGTGGGTCAGCCTGCAGCTCGCGCTGCCGCTATTCATCCTGCAGGTGTTCGTGAGCACGGCGCTCGCCTTGTTGCTGGTGTTCTTCCGACACTCCAAGATCGACTTCTGGGGTGTGGTGCTGTGTGTGCTGATGCTGTCGATCTCCAGCCTGTTCTACATCATCGTCGGCCAGTACCTCTTCTCAAGGGTGCTGCGCCTGGTGCCGATCAATGGCTATGCGGGTGGGCTCGACGCGGTCAAATTCTTGATCCTGCCCATCATGCTGTCGCTGCTGTCTCGCCTGGGCTCCGAGGCGCGTTTGTACCGCGCCATGTTCCTCGAAGAAATCGGCAAGGACTACGTCCGCACGGCTCGCGCGAAGGGCTTGTCTGAAGCGGTGGTGTTGTTTCGTCACGTGCTCAAGAACGCGCTGATCCCGATCATCACCAGCGCGGGTTCTTACTTGCCGTATGTGTTCCTGGGCAGCCTGGTGTTCGAGAGCTTCTTCGGCATCCCGGGCCTGGGTGCCTTTGTCATCGAAGCCATCAGCGGGCAAGACTTCGCCATCGTGCGCTCGATGGTCTTCCTTGGTGCGCTGCTCTACATCGCCAGCTACATCGTGATCGATCTGACCTACACCTGGGCCGACCCGCGCGTGCGCCTGGTCTGAGGCTCGTGGAATGCTGATGCCCAAGTTTGTTTTCCTCTGGACCGATGTGGTGTTGTTCACCATGCTGTTGGCGCTTGCGTGGTACTGCTGGCGCGTGCGCGTCAACGACAACCTGCGCGCCAACTGGTGGAAGGTGCTGCGCGACCCGGCTGCGCTGTCGGCCGGCATCGTGCTCGCGGTGTTTGCGCTCATCACCTTGGCCGACAGCGTGCACTTCAGGCGTGCGCTGGCACCGGCCCCGGGCGCTATGGCGGCCACACCCACTTACTACGCAACCAACACCGAATCGATACTCGACGCGTGGCTCTCGCGCCAGATCGAGATGCGCGAAACCGGCTACTCGGAGCCCTTGGCCTACCTTGGCTTGACCAAAGAACCGTTGGAGCGTGATGGCCAGCCGGTGCGCGACTACCCGCGCCTGAAACACGGTGGTGCCCACCTCAGCAACCCGCAGACGCATTGGCCTGCAGACGTGATCGGGCGAGCGCTTGTGGGCGCAGTTCTCGGTGTGCTCGTGGCGTTCTGTCTTGCTTTCATTCCCGCCTTCTTGTTGCGCCGCAGCCATGGCGGCACGCTGGGCGCACTGAAGGCGATCGCCGGTGACCGCACCGATCTGCCGTTGCGCGCGGCAGGCGGCACGCTACTGGTGATGTGCGTCATCGGCGGCGCCATCGTCGCGCTGATGGGTCACTACCACGTGTTCGGCACCGACCGCACCGGCAACGATGTGCTCTACCAGGCGCTCAAGAGCGTGCGTACCGCTTTCGTGATCGGCACGCTCGCGACCGTGGCCACGCTGCCGTTCGCCGTGGTGCTCGGTGTGCTGGCAGGTTACTTCCGAGGTTGGGTCGATGAGGTGATCCAGTACGTGTACACCACGCTCAGCTCGGTGCCCAACGTGCTGCTCATCGCCGCCTGCGTGCTGATGGTGCAGGTGTTTCTCGACAAAAACCCCGACATGTTCGAGACGGGCGTGGAGCGTTCGGATCTGAAGATCTTCTTGTTGTGCGTGATCCTCGGCCTCACCGGCTGGGCCACGCTGTGCCGCCTGGTGCGTGGCGAGACGCTCAAGCTGCGTGAGCTCGACTTTGTGCAGGCCGCCACCGCCTTCGGAGTCAGCCACGCACGCATCATGTCGCGTCACATTGCGCCGAACGTGATGCACCTTGTGCTGATCACCACTGTGCTCAGCTTTTCGGATTTGATCTTGTACGAGGCCGTGCTTACCTACGTGGGCGTGGGCGTCGACCCGTCGATGAACAGCTTTGGCGGCATGATCAATCTGGCACGCAGCGAGATGAGCCGCGACCCGGTGGTGTGGTGGAGTTTTGCCGCGGCCTTCGGTTTCATGGTCGCGCTGGTGCTCTCGGCCAACCTCTTCGCTGATGGTGTGCGCGACGCCTTCGATCCGCGTGCGCGCAGCTTGCGCCCGCGCCTGAAGCGCAGCATCGCCTGAGGCCACCACCATGCTGAAGATTGACGACCTCAAGGTAGCGCTCGACGCCGAATCCGGCCTGGTCAAGGCCATCGACGGGCTGTCGCTTTCCATCAAACGCGGCGAGACCTTTGCGCTGGTGGGTGAATCGGGCTGTGGCAAGAGCATGACGGCGCTGGCCCTGATGCGCTTGTTGCCCGACAGCGGCGAGATCACCCAAGGCAGCGTGACACTCGAAGGTGAAGACGTGCTGGCCTTGCCCGAATCGCAGATGCGCTCCGTGCGCGGCGGCAAGATCGGCATGATCTTCCAGGAACCCGCCACCAGTTTGAACCCCGTCATGCGGGTGGGTGAGCAGATCGTCGAGGCGATTGAGGCACACACCGCCTTGCGTGGCGAAGCGGCGCGGGCCAAGGCCATCGAATGGCTGGGCAAGGTGGGCATTCCCGAGCCTGAGCGGCGCATCGACGAGTACCCGTTTCGCCTGAGCGGCGGGCAAAAGCAACGCGTGATGATCGCCATGACGCTGGCCGCCGAGCCCGATTTTCTGGTGGCCGACGAACCCACCACCGCGCTCGACGTCACCATCCAGGCGCAGATTCTCGACCTGCTCAAGCAGCTGCAAAAAGAGCAAGGCATGGGCTTGCTGCTGATCACGCACGACCTCGCGGTGGTGTCTGGCATGGCTGACCGCGTGGCGCTGATGTACGCCGGCCAGATCATCGAGGTGGCAACAGCCGACGAATTTTTCCGCAGTCCCAAGCACCCTTACGCGCGTTTGCTGCTGAATGCCTTGCCCGATGCTCACAAACGTGGCGGCCAGCTCGCCGCCATTGCGGGCACCGTGCCGCCGATGTGGCAAGAATTTGACGGTTGTCGTTTTGCCCCGCGCTGCGACCGTGTGATGCCCGAGTGTCACGTCACGCGGCCTGAGCTGATCACTTTGCCCGACCACCATGCGGTGCGTTGCCTTCTGTACCGCAATGGCGCAGTTGTGACGATGGCGCGCTCACCCGACGCCGTGCCCGCTGCTGCGATGGAGCGGCCGATGCTGGCTACCGGGGACGTGCTGCTTGATGTGCAGCAACTGTCGGTGCGATTTCCCATCCGCAGAGGCATGTTGCAGCGTGTGCAGGGGCACTTCGACGCCGTCAGCGATGTGTCGTTCAGCATTCGTGCGGGTGAAACCCTGGCGTTGGTCGGCGAGTCGGGTTGTGGCAAGACGACGACAGGCAAGGCCATCGTGCAGTTGCTTCGCAGCCAGGCCACGATTGAAGGCCGCGCCTTGTTCCAGGGGCAAGACCTGTTCACCTTGCAGGGCGACGCTCTGCGCAAGGCGCGCAATGCAATCCAGATGATTTTCCAGGACCCTTTCGGTTCTCTGAACCCGCGCATGCGGGTGTTCGAGTTGCTCGAAGAAGGGCTGCTCGCGCTGCGCCCCGACATGCCAGCCGAACAACGCCGCAGCGAACTTGAAACCTGGGTCGACCGGGTGGGCCTGCGCCGCGATGCGCTGCAGCGCTACCCACACGAGTTCTCGGGCGGGCAGCGCCAGCGCATTGCCATTGCACGAGCACTGGCGCTCAAGCCCAGCTTGATCGTGTGCGACGAACCCACGTCGGCGCTTGATGTGTCGGTGCAGGCACAGATCCTCAACCTGCTGCGCGAACTTCAGCGTGATCTGGGTGTGTCGTACCTTTTCATTACCCACAACATCGGTGTGGTGGAGTACATCGCCGACCGTGTGGTGGTGATGCAGCGAGGGCGTATCGAAGAAGCTGGTGGGAGTGAGGAGGTACTCAATCGCCCCCGTTCTTCGTACACGCAGAGTTTGCTCGCAGCAGTACCGCGAATCCGCAGAACTGCGACCGTTCCATGAACCTGCTGTCGCTTGATACTCGTCTCAAACGAGCCTCCGACCTGATGAACAGTGGGGAGATCCTGCAAGCGGAACTGC
>JACMKW010000556.1 GCA_014379885.1 Rhizobacter sp. | reverse complement strand
TGCCTGGTTGCACATGCTGGTGTGGATCGGCCTGTTCGGGCTGGTGGCCTCGTTCCACGGCATCATCCTCGGCTACTCGCGGCAGATCTTTGCGCAGGCGCGCGCGGACTACCTGCCCAGCTACCTGGCCGCCATTCACCCGCGCTTCGGCACACCGCACCGCGCGGTGCTCGCGGGTGGTGTGGTCGGCATCGCGGCCATCTTCAGCGACGAGCTGTTCTCCTTCGGCGGGCAGACACTCACGGCCAACATCGTCACCATGTCGGTGTTCGGCGCCATCGTGATGTACATCATGTCGATGCTGAGCCTGTTTGCGCTGCGCAAAAAGGAGCCCGCCCTGGCGCGCCCCTTCCCGGCCATCGGCTACCCGGTGTGCCCCGCGATCGCACTCGCGCTGGCCGTGGTGTGCCTGGCGGCGATGGTGTACTACAACACCTTGCTGGCGGGGGTGTTTGCCGGGCTCATGGCAGTGGCGTATGTTCTGTTCATGCTCGGTGGCCCCAAGCGCCGCGAGGCTGCTGCAGCTGCAGCGTGACCCGCTGAGCGGCGGCGCCGCCACCCACCGCGCGCCACGGAGACCGCCTCATGCCCTACCGCCACAGCATCGGCACCCACACCTGGCAGTTCGCCGACCTGAAGCAGCTGATGGCCAAGGCCACACCGCTGCGCTCGGGCGACCAGCTCGCCGGGTTGGCGGCAGCCAGCTACAGCGAGCGCATGGCCGCCCGCATGTGCCTGGCCGACGTGCCGTTGCAGCGATTTCTCGACCAAGCGCTGGTGCCGTACGAACATGACGAGGTCACGCGCCTCATCATCGACACGCACGACCCCATCGCCTTTGCCGAGATCAACCACCTCACCGTGGGCAGCTTTCGCGACTGGCTGCTCAGCGACGCGACCGACAGCGCCACGCTGGCGCGGGTGCACCGAGGCATCACCCCCGAGATGGCGGCGGCGGTGAGCAAGCTGATGCGCAACCAAGACCTGATCCTGGCGGCGCGCAAATGCCACGTGCTCACCCGCTTTCGCAACACCATCGGGCTGCCCGGTCGGCTCTCGGTGCGGCTGCAACCCAACCACCCGACCGACAGCCCGCGCGGCATTGCCGTCTCCACGCTCGATGGCCTGCTCTACGGCGCGGGTGACGCGGTGATCGGCATCAACCCCGCCACCGACAGCATCCCCGCGCTGGTGGAGTTGCTGCACCTGATGGACGAGCTCATCACTCGTTTCGAGATTCCCACCCAGGCCTGTGTACTGACCCACGTGACCAACACGCTGCAAGCCATCGAGCTGGGGGCGCCGGTGGACCTGGTGTTCCAGTCGGTGGCCGGCACCGAGCAGGCCAACACCAGCTTTGGCATCAACCTCGCGCTGCTCAACGAAGCACACGAGGCCGCGCTTTCGCTGAAGCGCGCCACGGTGGGCGACCCGGCCACCGCCAACGTCATGTACTTCGAAACCGGCCAGGGCTCGGCACTCTCGGCCAACGCGCACCACGGTGTCGACCAGCAAACCTGCGAGGTGCGCGCCTATGCCGTGGCACGTGCCTTTGCGCCGCTGCT
>JACMKW010000555.1 GCA_014379885.1 Rhizobacter sp. | reverse complement strand
CTCGCTGCCGCGGTCGACATGTTCCGCGAAACCTTTCTAGGGGAATGACCGCATGACGAAGTCGCTGTGGATCAAGTGCCTTGCGAGCGCCCTGCTGTGCCTGGGCCTGCTCGCGCCCGCGCTGGCACAAACCGGCGCCGCCCCCAACCAAGTGGTGGTGGCCGGCACCGTGCCCGACGAAGCCACACGCAACGCCATCCTGGCAAAAGTGCGCGAGGTGTATGGCGCCGAGCGGGTGGTCGACCAGCTCGGCGTGGGCTCGGTGGTGGCACCACCCAACTGGAGCGGCTATGTGCAAAAGCTGGTGTCGCCACAGCTCAAGCAGGTGTCACGCGGCCAGCTGGCCATCAACGGCAACAACATCGAGCTGAAAGGCGAAGTGGCCAATGAGTCGCAACGCCAGCAGCTCGCCGGTGACATGGCCACCGCGCTCAACCCGACCTATGCGGTGCGCAATGCGCTGCGGGTGGCTGCGCAAGAGCAGACGGTGCTCGACGCCACGCTCGGCAACCGCATCATCGAGTTCGAACCCGGCAGCAGCGTGCTGCGCCCGGCGGGCCGCAACATCCTCGACGAGATGGCGGCCACGTTGTTGAAATTGGGCAACAAGAAGGTGGAGGTCATCGGCCACACCGATTCGCAAGGCGGGCGCGACACCAACGTCGTGCTGTCACTCGCACGGGCTGATGCGGTGCGCAGCTACCTCGCGAGCAAGGGCGTGCCGCCTTCGCTGATCAGCACTTCAGGCTCTGGGCCCGACCGGCCCGTGGCAAACAACGACACGCCCGATGGGCGTGCGCGCAATCGGCGCATCGAGTTCCGCGTTAGTCAGTAGGCTCGACTGAGCCCATAGCGCGGCTCAACCGGCCGAATCGTCACGCGGGGCGTCGAGGCCCAGCAGTTCTTCGAGGTGCGACAACGCAGCCGCATCCTTGACCACCGAACGCAGCCACAGGTGCAAGGGCATGTCGCCCCAATGCACGGCCTTGTCGGCCAGGTAGGCCACCGGGCTGTGCGGTTCGGTGGCGCGGAAGAAGGCCGCCACCTCACGCAACTGGGCCAGCGCCTGTTCGCGTGAGCGCAGCGGGCCACCGGCTGTGCGAGCAGCAGCGCCACCGTCTCCTTCACCGCGTGTTGCCAAGGCCGCGGCTTCGGCAGCCGGTGCACCCGCCAGCGCCCCCACTTCACGCGCCAGGCGTTGCATCTCATGCAAGGCCGAGGCCAGCGCTTCACGTGCCGGTACGAAGCTCGGGCCATCGGCGCCCAGCTTGGCGTCGACAACCGTCTGCCACGCCGTCAGCGCCTGCTGACAGGCTTCGATCGCGGCCAGGGTCTGGCGCAGGTGGTCCTTGGGTGTTTCGCGCAGCGCGCGGGTGAACTTATCCAGCGTCAGCGTGTCGGCTGGCAACTGCGCAGCCTTCTCAGGCGTGCGGTCCAGCGTAGCCTGCAAGGAGCGCGCGGCTTGCATCTGGTTCAGCGAAAAAGCCCCGATGCGGCCCTTGGTGACCGGCGCCATCGTCGACAGCGACACCACGCGGGTCAGAAACCAGCCGAGGTTGCCCACACGCTGCTCCATGTCACCGCCCTCGGCCTCTGGAAAGAGGCCGTCCCAGTAGCGCTCGCACAACTGGGCGCACAGCGTGAGGCCTTGCTGCAGGCCGGGGTAGCCGTCGGTCAGGGTGGCGGCTTCGCCCCACCACATGGCCAAGCGCAGGTCTTTGGAGCGTGTGGCCAGCAGCTCGGCGCAGCGGGTGCGGGCGCCGGCCCAATCAGCGGTCTTGAGGGCGGTGACCCACTCGCCCTGGTCGAGGGTGGGATCGTCTTCACGGCGCATCTCGGCGATGCCGTCGAACTCGGTCGAGAACGACAGGTCTTCGCCACACGGGGCCGACTCGGAGATCGGCGTCAGGAGCTCGTCGATGTTCATGGCGGGCAGTGTAGCGGGGCGCTTTCACCGTGGCTCCTAGAATGAAACATGCCTGCCGTTGCAAACGCTTCCCTGCCTTTTGTGCAAACCCTGGCCGATGGCATTCACGTCATCGACACCGGTTTCCATCGCCCGAATTTC
Source organism: Rhizobacter sp. (assembly GCA_014379885.1). The sequence continues at coordinate 1,906 of JACMKW010000555.1, read as the reverse complement.
GACGCGGCCTACCTGCTGGTCGAAGACGGGCGCGCTGCCTTCATCGACACCGGCACCACGCACAGCGTGCCGCGCTTGCTGAGTGCGCTGAGCTCGCAGGGCCTGGCCATCGATGCGGTCGACTGGGTCATCGTGACCCATGTGCATCTCGACCACGCCGGTGGTGCGGGCGCGCTGATGAAGGCACTGCCCAATGCGCGGCTGCTGGTACACCCACGCGGCGAGCGCCACATGGTCAACCCCGCCGCCCTGCTGGCCGGCGCCACTGCGGTGTACGGCGCCGACGAAGTGGCACGTTCGTATGGCGAGGTGCCACCCATTGCCGCCGAGCGTGTGGTCACCAGCACCGATGGCCAGACCGTCTACCTCGGCGGGCGGCCCTTGCAGTTGCTCGACACCCCCGGCCATGCACGCCACCACCATTGCATCTGGGACGAACGCTCCCGCGGCTTCTTCACTGGCGACACGTTCGGCCTGAGCTACCGCGAGTTCGACACCGCGCGTGGCCCCTGGTTGCTGCCCACCACTACACCCGTGCAGTTCGACCCCGAGGCCTTGCGCAACTCGGTGCGGCGCATACTGTCATACGTGCCCGAACGCCTGTACCTCACGCACTACGGTTGTGTTGAAAACGTGCCCCCGCTCGGCGAGATGATGCTCACGCAGATCGACGAACTGGTTGCGCTGGCCGAGCCGCTGCGCCATGCGAACGAGCGACATGCTCAGCTGCGGCGAGGGCTCACCGAGATCTACCTGCGCCGTGTGCGTGAACACGGTTGCACGCTCACCGACGCAGAGGCCGTGCATCTGCTGGCCAGCGACATCGAACTCAACGCCCAGGGCCTCGCGGTCTGGCTGGACGGAGGCAAACCCAAATGAGCAACAACACCGTTCAGTTCAATCTGCAAGAGCGCGTGATCGTGATCACTGGCGCAGCACAGGGCATCGGCGCGGCCTGCGCGCTGCGGTTGTCGCAAGACGGTGCTGCGGTCGCGTTGTGGGATGTGGATGACGCACGTGGCCAGGCGTTGGCGCAATCACTCATCGACCAAGGCCGGCGCGCCACCTATAGGCACTGCAACGTCGCCGCCAAATCCGAAGTGGATGCCGCCGTGAGCCACACACTGCAAGCTTTCGGTCGCATCGACGGCCTCGTCAACAACGCCGGCATCTTCAAGGCCGCCGAGTTTCTGGACATCACCGAAGCCGATTGGGACGCCGTGCTCAACGTCAACCTCAAAGGCTCGTTCCTCGTCGCCCAGGCAGTGGCACGCGAGATGGTGAAGGCGGGTGGTGGCGCCATCGTCAACATGAGTTCGGTGAACGGCGTGATGGCCATCCCGAGCATCGCCAGCTACAACGTGAGCAAGGGCGGCATCAACCAGCTCACGCGGGTGATGGCCTTGTCACTCGCCGACCATGGCATTCGCGTCAACGCGGTGGCGCCGGGCACCATTGCCACCGAACTCGCGAAGAACGCCGTGCTCGGCAGTGACGAAGCGCGTGCGCGCATCATGAGCCGCACACCGATGAAGCGCCTGGGCGAGCCCGAAGAGATCGCCGAGGTGGTGGCCTTCCTGCTCAGCAGTGCATCGAGCTACATGACGGGTGAGATCGTCTACGTGGACGGTGGCCGGCTCACACTCAACTACACCGTGCCCACCTCGTGACCACAGGCTTCGAGGCATTCTGGGTTTCCACCGGCGTTGTAGCGCTCGGAGAGATTGGCGACAAGACACAGCTGCTGGCCTTGTTGCTGGCAGCAAGGTTTCGCAAGCCGGTGCCCATCATCCTGGGCATTCTGGTGGCCACGCTGGCCAACCACGCTGCTGCGGCGGCCTTGGGCGAATGGCTGCAAAGCCTGATCAACCCGCAATGGCTGCGCTGGGGCCTGGGCCTGTCTTTT
>JACMKW010000060.1 GCA_014379885.1 Rhizobacter sp. | reverse complement strand
TCCTGAGGGAATTGGGTGCGTGAAAAACGCGTAACTCAATGTGTCACGCACCCCCCCTCGCCGTCCTGTTCCAGGCCCCCCGAGTCATGGGGCAAAACATCTCATTTCGTCCCCCTCGTATGGGTGGTGTCTTCACTGGCATTTCAGCGAAGTTCTATACATCGTGTGACAAACCTCTCAACCCACGCCGTCTTGAACCGGTTTAGGCGTAAAAAGCATCAGCGTTCGATGACCTGGGTATGCTGCGCGCATGACCCTCCAACCTCACCCTTTGCGACTGGCTGTCGTGGGCGCCGGCCCTGTGGGTCTGGGCCTCGCCCTTCAAGCGGCCCGGGCGCTGCCTGCGGCGCACATCAGCCTCTTCGACAGCAGGCCGCTCACACAAGACGTGTCGGGAGACCCTCGCACACTCGCCTTGTCGCTCGGCAGCGTGCAGTTACTCCAGCGCTTGGGTGCATGGCAGGCCGATGCAGCGCAAGCCATCCTGGAAGTGCATGTGTCGCAGCAAGCGCCTTCGCTAGGGGGTGTGCTGGCTGACTGGATGGGCGAGCCCGAGGTGCGCATCTCGGCCGCCGAAGAGCATGTGCCTTTGCTGGGCGCAGTGCTGAGTTACGGCGCCATCGTGGCCCCGCTGCAAGCGGCGTGGCTGGCGGCTTGTGAACGCGAACCCGCACGCCTGAGCACACGCTTTGGCACACCGGTCAGCGCTTTGAAGCCCCTACCCGATGGTGTGGAGATCGACGCCGGCATCGCCGACACCTTTGACCTGGCGGTGGTGGCTGAGGGCGGTGTGTTCACCACTGACGGGCCCACCTCGGTGACCCACCCCACGCGCGCGCCGCTGCGGCACGACTACGCACAGCACGCCTGGGTCGGCACGGTGCAACTGGCCAACCCGCGCGTGGGTGTCGCCTTTGAGCGTTTCACCCGCCATGGGCCGGCCGCCTTGCTGCCTTTGAAAGAAGGCCGTGCCGCGCTGGTGTGGTGTGTGAACCGAGACGATGACCCGGTGGGCGAGCTGAACGACACACAACGCCTGGCCGTGCTCAACACCCTCTTCCACCCCGAGGTGGGCCAGCTCACGGCGGTGTCAGCGCTCAAACGTTTTGAGCTCGGGCTGACCGCCGAGCGCACGCTCACGAACGGCCGCACGGTGCGCATCGGCAATGCGGCGCAGACCTTGCACCCGGTGGCCGGACAAGGCCTGAACCTGGGCCTGCGTGATGCTTTCGATCTGGTTCACGCGCTGTCGCGCTCTTCAGACATCAACGCCGTGCTGCGCAAGCTCGAATGGCAGCGTGCCCCCGACCGCTGGGCCATGATCGCCGCCACCGATTTCCTCGCCCGCAGCTTCACCTGGAAGCTGCCTGGGGCCGGTGCGGCGCGCGGCCTGGGCATGCTGGCCTTGCAGGCGCTGCGGCCGGTGAAATCAGCGCTGGCGCGGCAGATGATGTACGGCTCGCGCTGAGGTCTTTCAGCTCAACCGGTGCGTCAGCGCAGGCAATTGCGCACGCACTTCGGCAATGCGCTCCACATCGAGCCGGGCCATCACCACACCCTCGCCCACCTCGCGCAACGACAGCACCTCACCCCACGGGTCGACGATCAAGCTGTGGCCGAAGGTGCGGCGACCGTTCTCGTGCAAACCACCCTGGGCGGGGGCGATCACGTAGCACTGGTTCTCGATCGCGCGGGCACGCAGCAGCACTTCCCAATGCGCGCGCCCGGTGGTGTGGGTGAAGGCGGCGGGCACGGCAATCAGGTCGCACGGCGGCGTCATCAACCGGCGGTACAGCTCCGGGAAGCGCAGGTCGTAGCAGATGCTCAAGCCCAGGCGCAGGCCGCCCACGTCGCAGGCCACCGGTGTGGTGCCGGCTTGCAGCACACGGCCTTCGTCATAACTTTCGCGCCCGTTGTCATAGCGAAACAAATGGATCTTGTCGTAGCGCGCCGCCAGCTGCCCCTCGGGTGAATACACACAGCAGGCGTTGAACACCCGATCGGGGCTGCCCGTGCGCAAAGGCAGCGTGCCGCCCACCACCCACACGCCGTGCTGCTGCGCGGCCTCGGCCAGCATGGTCTGGATGGGGCCGTCGCCCGGGGTTTCGGCCAGCGCCAGCTTGTCGCGGTCGGTGTGGCCCATGAAGCAAAAATATTCAGGCAAGGCCACCAGTTGCGCGCCTTCCCGGGCCGCTTCGGCGATCAGCTGTCGGGCCGCCTCCAGGTTGCGCTCGACACTGGGGGTTGCGACTGTTTGCAACGCAGCAATCCACATGAGGGAGATGTCCTTTTCAATGGGCTGTCGCCCCAACGAGACAGCGCCGGCAGCTTACGCCCTCACCGGCAAGCCCACCACCCGGCAGGGCCCGGGGATGTGGGGCAAAATCCGCCCGCCATGGGCTCTGAGACAACCACCGACGGTGCCGAGTACAGCCGCTTCGTTCAGCGCGTGCGCCGCCGCTTTGCGGCCGAGTTGGCCTTGGTGCCACCCGGCTTGCCCGACACGACAAGCATCGGCGCACTGATCGACACGCTGCTGGCCAACGGCCGCACGCTCACCAGTGCCCTTCGTGTGGCTCGCCACCTGACGCTCGAACGCCTGGCGGTGCTCGACATCGAACAAGGCGCGGCGATGCAAGACATCACTCGCGCGATGACCCAGCTCGCCGAAACCACCCTTGACCGCGCTTGCACGCAGGCCTTCATTGATCAGGACGCGCGCTACGGTGCGCCGCTCAATGAAGCCGGCCAGCGCATCGACTTCTGGGTCGTGGGCATGGGCAAGCTCGGCGCGCACGAGCTGAACGTGTCGTCTGACGTGGACCTCATCTACGTCTACGAAGAAGACGGCCAGACCACCGGGCCCAAAGTGATCAGCGCGCACGAGTATTTTGCGCAGGTGGCGCGCAGCCTGTACGCACTGATCGGCGACAGCACCGACGACGGCTTTGTGTTTCGCGTCGACTTGGCGCTGCGGCCGAACGGCAACTCCGGCCCGCCGGTCGTGAGCCTGGCCATGCTGGAGGAATACTTCCTCGTGCAGGGCCGCGAGTGGGAGCGTTTCGCCTGGCTCAAGAGCCGCGTGGTCGCACCGCTTGAGAGCG
>JACMKW010000554.1 GCA_014379885.1 Rhizobacter sp. | reverse complement strand
TGGCGCTGGAGGCCGGCGCCCAGGGCATCACCATCCACCCGCGCCCCGACCAACGTCATATCCGCACGCACGATGTGTTCGAGTTGTCCGAGCTGACGAAGCAATGGCCGCAAGCGGAGTTCAACGTCGAAGGCAACCCTCAGCACAACCTGATGGACTTGTTGCGCGAACTGGCGGCCAAGGGCCAGCCGCCGCAGCAATGCACCTTCGTGCCCGACGATGAGTCGCAGCCCACCTCCGACCACGGATGGCGCTTCCCGCAGGATGCTGCCCGTCTGAAACCCCTGATCGCCGAAGCCCATGCGCTGGGCATTCGCGTCAGCCTTTTCATGGACCCGCAGCCAGAAGCGATGAGCGCTGTGCGCGAAGTGGGTGCCGACCGCGTGGAGCTCTACACAGAAAGCTACGCCCGTGCCCATGGCACTTCAGATGGGCCCGCGGTGCTGGCCCGTTTTGCCGCCACCGCTCAGGCCGCGCTGCGTGAAGGCCTGGGCATCAACGCCGGCCACGACCTGAACCGCGCCAACCTGGCCGACTTTCTGCGTGGCGTGCCCGGTGTGCAAGAGGTGTCGATCGGCCACGCGCTGATCGCTGACACATTGGAGTTGGGCATGACAGAAACTGTGCGTGCCTACCTGCGTTGCATTCACCAAGCCGCAACGTGATCTACGGCGTAGGCAACGACATCTGCGAAAGACTGACAACATGACTCAACACGCCCCTGTGGTGCTCGACATCGCCGGCACCACGCTCAACAACGATGACCGCCGCCGCCTGCAGCACCCGCTCACTGGCGGCCTGATCTTCTTCGCCCGCAACTGGGTCAGCCGGCTGCAGCTCACCGAACTCTCGGCCGAGATCAAATCCATCCGCCCCGATGTGCTGATCAGCGTCGACCACGAAGGCGGCCGTGTGCAACGTTTTCGCACCGATGGCTTCACCCACTTGCCCGCCATGCGCGCCTTGGGTGAGCTGTGGATGCGTGATGCGCTGACCGCCACCGACGCAGCCACGGCGGCCGGCTACGTGCTCGGCGCCGAGTTGCGCGCCTGCGGTGTCGACCTGAGCTTCACGCCTGTGCTCGACCTGGACCATGGCGGCTCAGGTGTCATCGGCGACCGCGCCTTCCACCGTGATGCGCGTGTCGCCACCGTGCTGGCCAAGAGCCTGATGCACGGCCTGCTGCTCTCGGGCATGGCCAATTGCGGCAAACATTTCCCGGGGCACGGTTTTGTGAAGGCCGACAGCCACACCGAGGTGCCGGTCGACAAGCGCACGCTCAAGGCCATCCTGGCTGACGACGCCAAGCCCTATGAGTGGCTCAGCACCAGCTTGAGCAGCGTGATGCCGGCCCACGTGATCTACCCCAAGGTCGACGCCCACCCGGCCGGCTTTTCACCGCGCTGGCTGAAAGACATTCTTCGCTTGCAGCTCGGCTTCACCGGCGCGATCTTCAGCGACGACCTGAGCATGGAGGGCGCCAAGGTCGCCGGAAGCGCCGTCGACGCCGCGCTGGCCGCGTTGAACGCCGGCTGCGACATGGTCTTGTTGTGCAACCAGTCGCTCGATGGCGGCAAGGCCGTCGATGCCTTGCTCGATGGCCTGGACGACGCCATCGCCCAAGGCCACTGGCAGCTCGACGCTGACAGCGAAGCGCGCCGCGTGAAGCTGTTGCCGCAAACCGCGCCACTGGCCTGGGACGAGCTGATGCACGACGCCGCCTACCAGCGTGCGCTGGAGCGCCTGCCCTGAGTCAACCCGCAGCCGCATGAAAAAGGGCGCACCGAGGTGCGCCCTTTTCGTTGGCGAGATAACGCTCAAGCCTGGGGCTGCGACCCTTGGTCTGTTTCGAACGGCAGC
>JACMKW010000553.1 GCA_014379885.1 Rhizobacter sp. | reverse complement strand
GCGCTACGTGCCGCGCATCGTGCCGGCGCTGACTCCGCAGGAACGCCAGCGCATCGACCAGATCCAGAACATACCCGTGGCCTGCGCCCTGTTCAAGCTGCGCCGCCCGGCCACCAAGTACTTCTGGATGAACGTCAACGACCCGCGCATCGAGGTGCCGGGTTTCATCGAGTTCAGCAACCTCAACCCGCTGCCGGCCAGCGTGGTGTACGTGCCGTACTACATGCCCAGGACACACCCGAAGTGGGGCTGGACCGACGCCGCCCTGCTCGACGAAGCGCAGGGCTATCTGCTGCTGACCAACCCGCACCTGTCGGCGGCCGATGTGCTGGCTCGGCACCTGTCGCGCTACGAGCATGCTCAGCCCATCTGCCCGCCCGGTTTCTACGCCATGCTTCCCGGCATGAGCACCTCGGTGAACGGGTTCTTCATGGCGGACACCTCGTACTACTACCCAGAAGACCGGTCCATCAACGAGAGCATCGGCGTCGGACACCAGTTGGCCGAGCACGCAATGGCAGCCACGCCCGGGGGCGCCATCCACGTCCCTTGACGACATGCCAGCCCGCACCGCATTGCAACGCACCCCATGGAACTTGAAAAACTCTACCGCCACCGTTTCGAAGAGTCTGAACTGCCGGCCAAGCGCGCCCTCTGGAGGGTGCTCTGCGAAGACTTCTTCTCGCAGCACGTGGGTAAGGACGACGCGGTGGTCGACATTGGCGCCGGTTACTGCGAGTTCATCAACCAGATCGAGGCCGGGCGCCGAGTGGCAGTGGACCTGAACCCGCGCGTTCGCGAATTCGCCGCGCCCGGGGTCGAAGTGCTGCACGACAGCTGCACTGAACTGCCGTCGATAGCCAGCGACAGCATCGACGTGGTGTTCATGTCCAACTTCTTAGAGCATCTGCCCAGCAAGCAGATGGTGTTCGACACCCTGGCCGCGGCGCGCCGTGTGATGCGCTCGGGCGGGCGGCTCATCATCCTGCAGCCCAACGTGCGCCTGCTGCCGGGCAAGTATTGGGACTTCTTCGACCACCACACGCCCTTGACCGAGAAGAGCCTGATCGAGGCCACGACGATGCTCGAGCTGGAACCGTTGCGGGTGGTGGCTCGCTTCCTGCCTTACACCACCAAGAGCGTGTTGCCGCAATGGCCCTGGCTGGTGCGCCTGTACCTGCGATTGCCACCGGTGTGGTGGCTGCTCGGCAAGCAATCGCTGATCGTGGTCAGAAAGCGCTAACCCCTTGGCCGTCGACACCGCCACAGCGCTCGGCAGTCAATTCGGCCGCTACTTGGTCGCCGGCGGTATAGCAGCTCTGGCCAACTACGGCTCGCGTTTTATCTTCAGCCGCTGGTTCAGCTTCGAGGTCGCTGTCACGCTCGCGTTCTGTGTCGGCCTGTGCACAGGCTTCTGCCTGATGCGCTCGTTCGCCTTCCGGGCCAGCACCCGGCCGGCGCGCCAGCAGGCCCTGGGCTACATGACGGTCAACCTGTTCGCGTTGCTGCAGACCTACATTGTCAGCAGCCTGCTGCGCGCCTTGCTATTGCCGCTGCTCGACTCGCCCGGCGCGGCCGAGGCGATTGCCCACGCTATGGGCGTGGCGGTGCCGGTGGTGACCAGCTACTTCGGGCACCGGCTGCTGACCTTCAAGTCGTGACGGACCGGGGTGGAACGCCACCCCGCCCTCTCACTCGACCGCCTTCACCATCTCCTCGACCACCTTCTTCGCGTCCCCAAACACCATCATCGTCTTGTCCATGTAGAACAGCTCGTTGTCGAGGCCGGCGTAGCCGCTGGCCATGCTGCGCTTGTTGACGATCACCGTCTTGGCCTTGTAGGCCTCGAGAATCGGCATGCCGTAGATGGCACTGCCCTTGACATGCGCGGCCGGGTTCACGACGTCGTTGGCACCCAGGATGATGGCCACGTCGGCCTGGCCGAACTCGCCGTTGATGTCTTCCATCTCGAACACCTGGTCGTAGGGCACCTCGGCCTCGGCCAGCAGCACGTTCATGTGGCCGGGCATGCGGCCGGCGACCGGATGGATGGCGTACTTGACCGTGATGCCCTTGGCCGTCAGCTTGGCGGCCAGTTCCTTCACCGCGTGCTGCGCTCTGGCGACGGCAAGCCCGTACCCCGGCACGATGACCACCGTCTCGGCGTTGCCCAGCACGAAGGCCGCGTCGTCGGCGCTGCCGCTCTTCACCGGCCGCTGCTGCGCCGCGCCAGCCACAGCAGTGGTGGTCTCGCCGCCGAAACCGCCGCCGATGACGTTGAAGAAGCTGCGGTTCATCGCCTTGCACATGATGTAGCTCAGGATCGCCCCCGAACTGCCCACCAGGCTGCCGGCGATGATCAGCATGCTGTTGTTGAGGCTGAAGCCGATGCCTGCCGCCGCCCAGCCCGAGTAGGAATTGAGCATCGACACGACAACCGGCATATCAGCCCCGCCGATGGGAATGATCAGCAGGAAGCCAAGGGCAAAGCTGATGAACACAATCAGCCAGAAATCGAT
>JACMKW010000552.1 GCA_014379885.1 Rhizobacter sp. | reverse complement strand
TGGTCTTGCGCTCGGCCAGGCGTGGAAACATCTCGTAGACACGGTCGGGGCCCCACTTGCCGGGACGGGCCACGGCTGTCAGGTTCTCATGCACGGTGAGCGACTTGAAGATGTTGCGCTCTTGCGGCACCCAGCCAATGCCGGCGGCGGCGCGCTGGTGCGGTGTGAGTGCGGTGATGTCTTTCCCCGCCAGAAAGATGCGGCCCGCATGGCGGCGTGTCACGCCCACCAGCGAATTCATCAGCGTGGTCTTGCCGGTGCCGTTGCGGCCCAGCAGAGCGAGCGACTGGCCTTGTTCGAGCGTGAGGTCGATGCCTTGCACGACCACCGCCTCGCCATAGCCCGCGCGGAGTTGTTCAACACGCAACAGTTCAGCCATGAACGCCCTCGCCCAGGTACACCGCCTTCACGCGCGGGTCGGTGGAGATGCTGGCCACGTCGCCTTCGGCGAAAAGCGCGCCGTTGACCAGCACGCTCACGGTTTTTGCAAAGTTGAACACCAGGTCCATGTCGTGTTCGATCAAGAGAATGGACACCTCGGCTGGCAGCGCATTGATGGTGTCGAAGATTTCCTGGCGCTCGCCCTCGGGCACGCCGGCCACGGGTTCGTCGAGCAACAGCACACGCGGTTCGCTGGCAATGGCGGTGGCGATCTCCAGCAGGCGGCGTTTGCCGTAGGCGAGCACATTCACCTTTTGGTCCATCACGTCGTCGAGTCGGAACTGTTTCAGCAGCGTCTCGCAGCGCCCGGCCACGCGCGGATCCTTGCCCAGCGGCTGCCACCACTTCTGGCTGATGCCCAGTTGCGCGCTCACCGTGAGCGCCAGCGATTCGAGTGGCGTCAACTCGTTGAACAACTGGTTGATCTGGAAGGTGCGCACGATGCCGCGGCGCACACGCTGGTGGGGTGCGAGATGGGTGATGTCTTGACCATCAAGCGAGATGCGGCCCGAGGTGGGCTCAACCACGCCGGTGAGCAGGTTCACGAGCGTGGTCTTGCCGGCGCCGTTGGGGCCGATGAGCGCGTGGCGGGCGCCCTTGTGCACCTTCAACGACACATCGTTGGTCGGCACGATGCCCCCATAGCGCTTGAGCAGGTTGTGGGTTTCGAGGACGATGGTGCTCATGACTTTTTCCACCACGTCCAGGGGCGGATCAAACGATCGCGGCCCACCATCACCAGCACCACGAGGAACAGCCCCAACCAAAAGGTCCAGTACTGCGGCGTCCACGCCGACAACACTTCATGCAGAAGCTTGAAGGCGATGGCGCCGAAGATGCCGCCGTAGAGGTAGCCGGTGCCGCCGATCACCACCATCAGCATCAGGTCGGCGCTGCGGTGAAAGTCGAGCCCGTCGAGCGAAGCGAAGCCCGAGGTCTGTGCCATCAGTGCGCCCGCCATGCCGGCGAAAGCTGCGGCCAGTGTGTAGACGGCTGCCAAGCGCAGGTTGACCGAGAGGCCGATGCTGGTGGCGCGCAGGCGGTTGTCACGCAGCGCCTTG
>JACMKW010000551.1 GCA_014379885.1 Rhizobacter sp. | reverse complement strand
GGCTGTTGCCGGGGTGGGCAACTCAGCCAGCGGCATGGGCGTGGTGTCGGGCTGGTCGATCTCATCGAGCTTCAGTTCGAGCTCGGGTTCGACGGGTTTCACGGCCAACACGGCAGGTGCTGCGGCGGGGATCAAGGCAGGGATCACGGCGGCCACTGGAGCGGGCGCGGGCGTTGGCACGGGCTCGGCTGCGCTCACCGCTGGCGACAACCGCTTCACCTCGGCCTTCAGCATCGCCACCTCTTGCTCCAGCCGCGCGACCCGCGTTTCCATCGGCACGGGCGGGGCCGGTGCAGGCACCGGCGAAGCAGCGACAACAGGTGCCGACTCGGCGGCCTGGTCGGCCTTCTTCAACATGCTGGCCAGCACGACGCCGAGCACCAGGCCGATCACGGCACCGATCAGCTCGCCCATCAGCAGGCCGACGACCGCACCGATCACACCGAAGATGATTTTCACTTCGAGTCTCTCCCCACCTGTTGGTTTGTTGTTGGCGGCAATTATGCGTTTGCCCTCACGCCATGAAAAAGGCCCGCCGAGGCGGGCCTTGCAGTCTGCGGTGCGATGTGTTGGCGCAGGCTCAGGGCACCACGATGGCCGTCATGCTCATCGCGTACCGCTTGCGGTAGCTGGCAGGAGCCGTGGCGCCAAAGTTGCTGTCGATGTCGCACTTGATCATGCGCTTCAGCGTGGGCGCCCACCAGCAGGTGCCTTCCTGGCTGTAGGTGGCTGAGCCGCTGACGCCATTCAACAGGCCAGCGTCGTTGCTGTTGGTGAACTGGGTCTGGTACTGGATGCGCAGCGCGTCGAACGTGCCCGCGCCCACCGTCACCGATTCCATCGCCTGCACCTGGGCCGTGTGCGTTGCGTTCTCGTGGTAGCCGGAGGAGCAGTTGTACAGCCAGTCGGTCGACCAGCTCTTGCCCACGTAGAGCGGGAAGTCGAAGAAGTTGCGCCGCGGTGAGTAGGTGCAGGTGTTGGAATTGAAGGCCGTGAAGCGCCGCAGCCGGTTGTCGTCTTTGTCGAAGGTGTAGCTCTCCAGCAGCGCGCCGCCGAGGTCGACGTAGTCGGCGCCGTAGCCGCCGTCGGCGTTCAGGGTGCGCACGATCTGGTGGTAGTTGCGTGTCTGCGGTGTTCCGTCGACCAGGGTGTTGGTCTCGGCCCAGGCGTTGTTCTGGCCCACTCGCTTGGTGCCGGCGAAGTACTGCTTGCCCACGAAGCTGGCTTCGAAGCTGTAGCTCTTCAAATAGCTGGCGGGCGGTGTGCTGCCGAAGTAGGTGTTCTTGTACGAACACTTGACGATGCGCTTGATGTCGGTTGCCCACCAGCAGGTGGCTTCTTGCAGGTAGGAGGCTTCGCCGGTGCTGCCGTTTTGCAGGTTGGCGTCGTTGCTCTTGGTGATGAGGGTGACGTAGTTCAGGCGCAGTGCGTCGTAGCTGCCGGCGGCGATCGCGATGGTTTCACGGCCGGTGACGGCGGTGAGCTGGTTCACCGTTTCCTGGTAGCCGAGCGTGCAAGCCTGCGTCCAGTTCGACAGCCAGACCTTGCCCACGTACAGCGGGAAGCTCACAAAGTTGCGCCCCGGGTTGAAGCTGCAGCGGTTGCCGTTGGCGACCACGTCGCGGCTCAGGCGGCTGCCGTTGGTGTCGGAGGTGTAGCGCTCGAACACGCTGCCCGCGCCATTGAAGCGCTCGAAGGCAAAGCTGCCATCGGCGTTGACGGCGGTTACGTGGTCGCTGTAGGTGCGTTGTGCGGTGGTGTTGCCCACCGTCATTTCGGTTTGTTGCCAGACGAGAGTTTCGTCAACTTCGCGCAGCCGGCCGGTGAACTGCTCGGGTGCGGGGCGGCGAGCGGCCTGGGCCTGCATCCTCACTGCGTCTTGGGCCGTCTCGGTCTGTGCCGTGGCGTCGGGTGTGGGGTTGTCGGTGCTGCTGTTGCCGCCGCAGGCGGTGAGCAGGCATGACAGGACCAAGCCGCTGGCGGCCAGGTGAATGCGTTTCATGGGGGGTCCTCCGTTGACTGTTGATTTTTTAGCGCGCACTCTCATTAGCACGGCCATCCAAGAATAACGCGGAGGGGATGTGTCGTACCCCACTGTGGCGCGTGCGGCTCACCCTCGGGTGAGGGGTGGCGGCGGCCTTCTAGGCATGCGCGCCGGTGGCCAGGGTGTCTTTCAGTTCTGCGGCCTCGGCACCGAAAGCGTACACGTCCATGCCCACGCAGCCGTACGTCACGGCCTCGTGCAAGCGTTGCGGCATGGCCGCGCGCCCGCCTGAACCTGCGGCCACATACCAAGGCAGCAGGTGCTCGTCGGTCGGGTGCATGTCTTGTGCATGCGGAGCGCGGCTGCGGTAGGCAAACAGGGCGTCCCAGTCGAGCGCGGTGCTGCGCTCGTTCATCCACTGGCGAAACGCAGTGCTCTCTGGAATTTCCTGTGCATCGGTCGAAGGTCGGCCACCTCCGAACACACGCTGCAGGTTGTGCGTGATGCTCCCCGTGCCCATCACCAGCACGCCTTGCTGGCGCAACGAGGCCAGCGCCTCGCCGAGTGCGAACTGTTGCGCTGGCGGCAGGTTGGGCACCCAGGCCAGCGGCAGCACCGGGATGTCGGATGCCGGGTACATGAAGCGCAGCATGCTCCAGATGCCGTGGTCCAACCCACCTTGTTCGACGCGGTGCACCGGCAGGCCCGCTCCGCTCAGCAGGCCTTGCACGGTGGTCGCCAATTCGGGCGCACCCGGTGCGTTGTATTGCAGCTGGAAGAGCTCGTCCGGGAAGCCGCCGAAGTCATGCACCGCCTTGTGCTGGGCCGCCGCGAGCAGCACGGGCTCGCGCGCCGTGCTGTGGGCCGAGACAGCCAGGATGGCGCGCGGGCGGCCGAAGCGTGCATCAATGGCCGGCCCGAGCGTTTGCAAAAAGGGCCCGGT
>JACMKW010000550.1 GCA_014379885.1 Rhizobacter sp. | reverse complement strand
GCTTCGGCCGGGTTACGCACCTGCACGGCTTCGCCGTTCCAGCGGATCTCGCCTTCATCGGGCCGCACCGCGCCGTAGATCATCTTCATCAGCGTGGACTTGCCGGCGCCGTTTTCACCCAGCACGGCGTGGATCTCGCCTGGTTTCACGCGCAGGCTCACCTGGTCGTTGGCTTTCACGGCCGGGTAGGTTTTGCTGAGCTTGATGAGTTCGAGGCGGAGCATGGGTTTGTCTTCAAGAGGCCTGCGCATCACCATCCGCTCGGGCTGAGGTATCGAAGCCGTGCGCGGCTTGCGCATGCACGGGGCTTCGATACCTCAGCCTGAGCGGATGGCGGTTCATGTCAGCAGGTCATACAAGCTGCGTGCCACCACCTTGGTGGCGCGCCGCAGGTCGTCGAGCACGAGGTGCTCATCCGCCCGCTTGGCATTCGATTCGAGCACCGTGCGCGGGCCTGCGCCATAGATCACGGCCGGGATGCCTCGCTCGCAGTACAGCCGCACATCGGTGTACAGCGGCGAACCCGAGGTGGGGATGGGTTCACCAAACACAGCTTGGCCATGCTTTTGCAGGGCCTCCACCAGCGGCTTGTTGCCGGACAACGGTTGTAGCGAGCGGGCGAGCAGCAAACGCTTGATGTCCACCGTGATGCCAAGGCAAGACGCAGCAGCATCGGCAATCACCTGTCGGATGCTGGCCTCCACCGCCACCGGGTCTTCCTCGGGAATCATTCGTCGATCCAGGCGCAGCACCACCTTGCCCGGCACGACGTTGGTGTTGGTCCCACCTTCGATGCGGCCCACATTCAAGTAGGGGTGGGTGATGCCTTCGACCTTCGACGTGACCTGCTGGTACAGCAAGTTCTGGTGGTAGAGCGCGTTGAGGATGCTGACCGCTCCCTGCAGCGCGTCGACGCCGGTGCTGGGAATGGCCGCGTGCGCCATCTTGCCGTGCACCGTTACCTCCATCTGCAGGCAGCCGTTGTGCGCCGTTACCACCTGGTAGCTGAACCCGGCGGCGATCAGGTAGTCGGGTTTGGTGTGGCCATGCTTCAGCAGCCAGCCGGGGCCGAGCTCGCCGCCGAATTCTTCGTCGTAGGTGAAGTGCAGCTCCACGCCGCCTTTGAGCGGTGCGCCCAACGATTCGAGTGCGCGAACGGCAAAGGTGTAGGTCGCGAAATCGCTCTTGCTCACGGCTGAGGCGCGGCCGTACAGCTTGCCGTCTTCCACCTCGCCGCTGTAGGGGCCGTGCACCCAGCCCTCGCCGGGTGGCACCACGTCGCCGTGCGCGTTGAGTGCGATGGTCTTGCCCTCGCCGTAGCGGCGGCGAACGATGAGGTTGGTGATGGATTGCAGGCCAGCGGCTCGCACCTCGTCTTCGGGTACGCGGTGACGTTCGGCCTCCATGCCGAATGCGGCGAGCAGCTCGGCGGTGCGTTCGGCATGGGGTGCGTTGTTGCCCGGCGGCGTGTCGGTTGGCACCTGCACCAAGGCTTGCAAAAAGCGCACTTCTTCATCGAAGTGCACGTCAATCCAGGCGTCGAGTTCGGCGTATCGGGTCAGAGTCATTGGTTTTCGGCCAATTGATCGAGCAGATTGGCAAACGCCTCCACGCACAACTGCGCGTCGTCGTTGGTCGTCGTCTCCAGCGGGTTGTGGCTGATTCCCGAGTTACCGCCCCGCACGAAGAGCATGGCCTGCGGCATCACCTCGTCGAGCTTCATGGCGTCGTGGCCCGCGCCGCTGGGCATGCGGTAGACCGGCAGGCCGACTGATTCGACGGCGCGCTCCCAGCGGGCTTGCCATTCGGGCGCGCTGGGCGCGGCGGCTGCGCGCATGGTTTCTTCGAGCGTGCAGTGCAGGCCGCGCCGCGAGGTGATGCGCTGCAACTCGGCGAGCACGTCGTGGGCCATGGCATCGCGCAACTCGTTGGAGGTGGCACGAATGTCGAGGCTGAACTGGCAGCGCCCCGGCACCACGTTGATCGAGCCGCTGGGCACGTTGAGCATGCCCACGGTACCGACCAGATGGGGCACCTGCGCGGCACGCTTTTCCACATAGAGCACCAGCTCGGCAACGGCAGCGGCGGCGTCGCGGCGGCGATCCATGGGCGTGGTGCCCGCGTGACAAGACACACCGATCATTTCGCCCAGGTAACGCACGCTGCCATTGATGGACGTCACCACACCCAGCGGCAGGTCGATCTCGTTGAGGATGGGGCCCTGCTCGATGTGCACTTCCACGAAGCCCATGTAGTGCGACGGGTCGCGCTTCAGGGTGTTGATGTGCGCCGGGTCGCGGCCCGCAGCCAGCATGGCCTCGCGCATCGTGATGCCGTCGGCGTCTTGCTGATCCAGCCAGCTGAAGTCGAAGCGGCCGATCACCGCACCCGAGCCGAGGAAGGTCGCCTTGTAGCGCTGGCCCTCTTCTTCGGCGAAGGCGATCACCTCCAGGCCGAAGGGCAGTCGCTTGGCGCTGCGGTGCAGCTCGCGCACGCACACCAACGGCACAAAGATGCCCAGGCGGCCGTCGTATTTGCCGCCGTTGCGCACGGTGTCGAAGTGGCTGCCAGTCAGCAAACGGGGTGCTCCCTCGCGGGTGCCGTGGTACACGCCGACCACGTTGCCCACGGCGTCGACCCCCACTTCGTCGAAACCGCAATCACGCATCCAGTGGGCGAGCTGATGCTGGCAGGCTTGGTGGGCCGGGGTGAGGTAGGTGACAGTGAGGGCGTCGCCTACGTCGCTGTGCTGGGCCAGTAGCTCTGCGCAGTCCCACACCTGGTTGCCGAGCGTGGGCTCGACACCGAACTTGTCGTTGAGGCGGATCTCGGCAATGCGGTGGATGTTGCGCAAACACTCGGCCAGCTCGAAGTCGGCATGGTGTTCCAGCCGGCGCGCAAAAGTGGAGATGATTGCCTGGCGCGTGAGCCCGGTGCCGCGCGGCCCGCGCACCGCCACGATGAAGGGCCAGCCGAACTTGGCGAGGTATTCGGCGTTGAGCCGCTGCAGCGCCGCCAGCTCTTCGGGCGAGCAGGCCTTGAGGCCGGCAGTGGCTTGCTCATGGGTCGACTCGGCGGTGAGCTGGGCCATGTCGGCGAGCTTGCCGGTGAGTTGGGGGTGAGCGCGTATCAGCGCGAGTTGTGCGGCACGGTCGGCTTGGCGCACCGTCTCGGCCATGGCGTGCTTCAAGTGGGCCAGGCTCTTGAACGGGCGCTGCGCCAGGGCGGCCTCGGCAATCCACGGCGAATGCTCGTAGACGCCGTCGAGCATCGGGGCTGCATCGGTGAGCGTCGCTCGGTTCAATTGATCCAGCGTGAGGCTCATGCCACTCTCTCCGTCATCCCGGCGCACGCCGGGATCCACTGGAGCCACGCCGCAGCATCTCTCGGGCGTACGACCCGAGGCACGGGTGGACCCCGGCGCGGGCGCAGCCCGGCCTGTCCTGAGCTCGTCGAAGGGCCGGGATGACGACGGGTGCTCATGCGGGCGCCGGGAAGTGTTGCTTCCAGTGCCGCGCAATGTCAATGCGACGGCACACCCACACCTTGTCGTGCGCGAGCACGTGATCGAGAAAGCGCTGCAGCGAGCTGATGCGCCCCGGCTTGCCGAGCAGCCGGCAGTGCATGCCGATGCTCATCATCTTGGGAGCTTCTTCACCTTCGGCGTACAGCGCATCAAAGCTGTCGCGCAAATAGGTGAAGAAGTGGTCGCCGGTGTTGAAGCCTTGCGTTTGCACGAAGCGCATGTCGTTGGTGTCGAGCGAGTAGGGCACCACCAGGTGTTGCGCGGTGCTGCCGTCGC
>JACMKW010000549.1 GCA_014379885.1 Rhizobacter sp. | reverse complement strand
GCGCTGCCGGTGAGGGAATCGCTCTTCACGGCCAGCTGCGGCCAGTCGAGGTTGAGGCTCAAGGGGTGGCCGTTCGAAGTGCCACCGAGCTTGATGCGCAGCTTGGACAGCAGCAGCGCCTTGTTCGCCGGGTCGTAGGCAAAGCGCTCCAGCGCGAGTGTGGAGTTGGCAATGCGCAGCGTGCCCAGGTTGGCATTGCCGGCCAGCTCGACGGCATCGGCCTGCATGGTGCCCTTGTTGCCGTCGAGCGCGAGCGCGCCGCGCAAGGTGATGGCCATGTCTTGTGCACCAGGTGCCTTGCCTTTCCAGGCGAGCTGCATGTCGCGCAGTTGCACGCTCTTGTCGGCCAGGGCCAGCGTGAGCTGGGTGCTGCCGGTGAGCTCGCCTTGCACGGCGGGGGCGGTGAGGGCGATCTGTGCGTTGAGCTTGACCGGCGACTCCACCTGGTCGGCCAGGCGCCCGGTGGTGAGCGACTTGAGCGTCACTTCGCCGGCCAGCTTGGCCTGGTCGTCACGCAGCCTGAGCTTCAGGTCGTCGAGCTGGATGCGGCTCACGTCGAAGCGCAGGGCCGGGCCGCTGGCCTTCGGCGCGGTGTCGGTCTTCGGCTCGCTCGCCAGCAGGTCGTCGAGGTTCGACGCGCCTTTGTCGCTGCGCACGAAGTTGACGCGCACGCCGCGCGCGCTGATGCGGTCGACTTCCACCTGCTGGCGCAGCAGCGGCAGCACTGCTACCGACAGCGCCGCTTCGTCGATGGCTGCGAACTCGTCGGCACGGCCTTTTTCGCTCAGCTTCACGCCGGAGACCTGCACCGCCAGCCGTGGGAACACCGACAACTTGATCGGCCCGTTGATCACCAGCGTGCGGTCGCGGTGCGTCTTCATCCAGTCGACCGCCAAGCCCTTGTAGGCGTTGGGGTCGAAGGTGGCCACCAAATAGGCCAGTGCGGCTGCGATCAGCAGCACGAACACGCCTGCGCCGATCAGCAGTTTGCGTATCCAGGGTGATTTCATGGGCTCGCGTGGCCCCTCGTGAGGGCCAGTGGGGGTGAGGGAAGCCACTGATTCTGCCTCGGGTGCTCTGCAGCATCGGCGTCTCTACAATGAAACGCTATGAAACGCTTTGATGTCTGCGTGCAAGGGGCCGGGATCGTCGGCCAGAGCCTGGCCTTGTCGCTGGCGCGGCAGGGCTTGCAGGTGGCCTTGGTGACGCAGGCAGCGGGCGGCGTGTTGCAAGAGATGCAAGAGGCGCAAGAGACACGTGCAGACGTGCGCGCGTATGCACTCAACGCCGCTTCCATCGAACTGCTGCGTGGCCTGAAGGTCTGGGAAACGCTGCCGCCGCATGCCGCCACCGCGGTGTACGACATGCACATCGAAGGCGACAGCCCGGCGGGCTTGCTGGAGTTTTCGGCCTGGCAGCAAAAATTCAGCGAGCTGGCCTGGATCACCGATGCCGCCGTGCTGGAGCAGTCGCTCGCCTCGGCAGTGCGTTACGCACCGCACATCACCTTGACCGACAGCCCGGTCGAAGCCTCACTCACCGCGCTGTGCGAAGGCAAGGCATCGGCTGCGCGTGAAGCCCTGGGCGTGGTCTGGGACCGGCAAGACTACGGCCACGGTGCCATTGCAGCCCGCTTGATCGCTGAGCACCCGCACCGCAACACCGCGCGGCAATGGTTCCGCCAGCCCGACGTATTGGCGCTGTTGCCTTTCGACGCGCCACAGCCCGAACATTCGTTCGCCCTGGTGTGGTCGGCACCGGACGCACGTGTGCACGAACTGCTGGCCCTGGATGCCAAAACGTTCGAGGCGGCCTTGCAACAGGCCACCGGTGGCGCTTGCGGCGAGTTGCGGCTGGCTGGCGAGCGTGCCAGTTGGCCGCTGATGCTGGCCCGCGCGCAAGCCTGGTGTGGCACCGGCTGGGTGCTGTTGGGTGATGCGGCACACGTGGTGCACCCGCTGGCCGGGCAAGGCTTGAACCTGGGGCTGGCCGACGTGGCAGCTTTGTCGCAGGTGGTATCGCAGCGTGAGCCCTGGCGCGCGCTGGGCGATGCCCGTTTGCTGCGCCGCTATGAGCGGCAGCGCCAAGTGCCCACCCGGGCCATGGGCCAGCTGACCGACGGTCTTCTGCGACTCTTTTCACAAGAGCAGCCGGCTGTGCGGGAACTCCGCAACCGCGGCATGAGTCTCGTCAACCACCTTCCCCCACTCAAGCGCTGGCTCACTTCGCGCGCGCTGGGTTCCTGAAAGCCTCTCATGTACTCCACACCTTTCTCCCGCACCCTCATGGCCCTGGCGGCCGGCTTGTTGATGACGCAAGTCGCCACGGCCGATGAAGCAGCCATTCGCAAGAACTTGCCGGAGCGTCTGCCCAACTTCCCGGCGATCGACGAGGTGAGCAAGACGCCGATCCCCGGCATCTACGAAGTGCGCCTTGGCAGCGAGGTGATCTATACCGACGAGTTGGGCAACCACATCATCCAGGGCAGCCTGATCGACACCCGCACCCGCACCAACCTCACCGAAGCGCGTGTCAACAAGCTGAGCGCAATCGATTTCGCCCAGTTGCCGCTCAAGGACGCCATCGTCTGGAAAAACGGCACCGGCGCACGCAAGATGGCTGTCTTTGCCGACCCCAATTGCGGTTACTGCAAACGCTTCGAGGCTGACCTGCAGAAGGTGAAGAACGTGACCGTCTACACCTTCTTGTTGCCGGTGCTGGGGGGTGACTCGCCGCAGAAGTCTGAAAACATCTGGTGCGCCAAAGACCAGGCCAAGGCCTGGCTCGGCTGGATGCTCGAAAACAAGTTGCCACTCAAGAACATGGGCGCCTGCAGCACCCCCATCGAGCGCAACCTCGCGTTTGCGCAGAAGTACCGCATCAACGGCACGCCGGCCATCATCTTTGCCGATGGCACGCGCGTCCCCGGTGCCATCAACGCCGAACAGATCGAAAAGCAGCTCCTGGCCAGCGCCAAGCCGGCCACGGCCACCAACAACTGACAGGCGCCGATGATCTCTTTCAGGCTTGAGATTGCTGATGCCCACGCCCACCTCTTTCGTGTAACTCTCAGCGTGCCGCAGCCCGCGCCCGAGCAGCGCGTGAGCCTGCCGGCCTGGATACCTGGCAGCTACATGGTGCGCGAGTTCGCTCGCCACCTGTCGGGCCTGACAGCGCAGCAAGGCTCGCGCGAGGTGGCGCTGACCCAGCTCGACAAGGCCACCTGGGCGGCTGCCTGCACGGGCAAGGGCGCACTCACGCTGAGCTACCTGGTCTACGCGTTCGACAACTCGGTGCGCACGGCCTTTCTTGATGCACACCGCGCCTTCTTCAACGGCACCAGCGTGTTCCTGCGTGTGCATGGCCGCGAGGCCGAACCGCAGCGTGTAGAACTGCGCGCCTTGCCCAAGGGCTGGCGTGTGGCCACGGCCTTGCCGTCGGTCAAGACCGATGCGCGCGGCCAGGGCGCTTACGAAGCCGCCAACTACGACGAGCTCGTCGACCATCCGGTGGAAATGGGCACGTTCTGGCGCGGCGAGTTCAAGGCCGCGGGCATTGCGCACGAGTTCGTGGTGGCCGGCGCGCTGCCCGACTTCGACGGTGACCGTTTGCTGGCCGACGCCACCCGCATCTGCGAGGCCGAGATCAACTTCTGGCACGGCAAGAAGAAGCCGTTCTTCAAGCGCTACGTCTTCATGCTCAACGCGGTGGACGACGGTTACGGTGGCCTGGAGCACCGCGCCTGCACGGCTCTCATCGCCGCGCGTCGCGTCCTGCAGCCCCGTGTGAAGAGCGGTGCGAATGACTTGGCCGATGGCTACGTCACCCTGCTGGGCTTGATCAGCCACGAGTACTTTCACACCTGGAACGTGAAGCGCCTGCGGCCGGCCGAATTTGCCAGCTTCG
>JACMKW010000548.1 GCA_014379885.1 Rhizobacter sp. | reverse complement strand
CGTGCCGGCCGGCGGCGGCGCGGTGACAGGCACGCCGCTTGAGACCAGCACGCCGTTGTGCAAATAGCCGTAGCAGAAGAAGCCACGGTCGGTGTCGCTCACAGCGGTGTAGCCGTCCAGCGTTTCGTAGGTGGCGTAGAACTCATCGCCTGTCACACGCAGGCGGATGTCGGGGCCGTTGGCTTGGCCGAAGCTGAGGGTTTCACCGAAGATGGCGCTCATGTCTTGATCTCCTTCAGGGAGTTGCAGGTTCATGAACAAGATAGTTGCTATGGCGTCTTGGCGTATCCCCTAGGTTGTTGAACAAACGAGGGGGGCGTGCCGGGCCGACCGGGCGTCGTGCAGTGCAGCAGCGTTAGGCCAGCGTTACGGCGAGCGTCGTACTACCAATGCGGGATTGGAAAGCGGGCCGCACGCAGGCACTATCGCCCCCGCGTGTCGAGCACTCCGTTGACGCGCGCCTGATCTCACCTGAGGAAACGCCTTGCGCCACGTGCTCTTGTCTTCACCGCTCGTCCATTGGCCGCTCGTTATGGCGGCCGTCATGTCTCTGGTCACGCCGTCTCATGCACAAAGTGGTGCCGTGCAGCCGGGCCGTGTGGAGCGCGACACGCGCCCCCTACCCGAGCCGGTACGCCGCGACAGCGTGCGCATCGAGACCCCTCGCTTTGCCGAGCAGGTGCCTGCCGGCGCACAAGACGTGCGCTTTCTGTTGGGCGAGGTGCAGGTCTCGGGCAACACCGTGCTCTCCACACAAGCTTTGTCGGCGGCCTGGTCACCGCTGGTGGGCAAGCCCATCACGCTGGCCGAGGCCTTTGGCATTGCCGCGGCCATCTCGGCGCGTTACCGGCAGGCGGGCTTTATCTTGTCGCAGGCCATCATTCCGCCGCAAGACATTCGCACCGTGGGCGTGGGTGTGCTGCGCATCCAGGTGATCGAAGGCTTTGTCGACAAGATCTCGTTCACCGGCATTGCCCCCGACAAGCTGGCCGCCTACATGGCGCCGGTGCAGCGCGAACGGCCGCTGCGCTTGGCCACGCTGGAGCGCAGCCTGTTGCTGGTGGGCGAGCTGGCGGGTGTGACGGCGCAGGCCAACATCCGGGCGAGTGCCACACCCAACGCGTCGGATCTGGAAATCGTGGCCAGCCAGAAGCGCACCGAGTTCTCTCTCTCGGCGCACAACCGCAGCACGCCCGCCCAGGGCAGCGTGCGTTACGAAGCCAGCGCCGAGGTGCAAGGTGTCATTGGCAGCTTCGATCGCCACAGCCTGCGCTGGGTCACCTCGGCCAACAAACAACTGAACCTGCTGTCCTACAGCGCTGACCTGCCGCTGGGCAGCAACGGCCTCAAGCTGCAACTGGGCGCCTCGGCCTCACGCTCCGAGCCCGAAACCGAGCTTGCCTTCAGCAACATCGACACCCGCAGCAACAACTACTCGCTGGGCCTGGCCTACCCGTTGCTGCGCAGCCGCCAGAGCAACCTCTCGGTGCGCGGTGGCCTCAATGGCTACAACAACAGCGCCGACGTGGCGGGCAGCCGCGCGTCTGAAGACCACATTCGTGCGCTGCGCATCGGCCTCACCGGTGACTATGCCGATGCCATCGGCGGCATCTCGCTGCTCGATCTGGAGTGGTCCAAGGGCTTGTCGGGCCTGGGTGCCTCCAAGCCCGGTGACCCGGGTGTCGACAGCAACCCGCAGTTCAACAAGCTCAGCGCTTATGCCGCCCGCCTGCAAAGCCTGAGCGGCAACTGGTCGGCGCTGTTGGCCTTCACCGCGCAGCAGTCGAACGACAGGCTGCCCACCGCCGAGCAGCTGGGCCTGGGTGGCGACACCTTCCTACGCGCCTTCGACCCGTCAGAAGTGATCGGCGAAAAAGGCTCGGCCGGCAAGCTGGAATTGCGATACGACCTGGGCGGTGCGCGCATCGCCTCCACGCTCTATGTGTATGGCGACGCGGGCAGCGTGAAGCGCCGCCAGACCGACGGCTCCTACACCTCGACCTCGCTCTCATCGGCCGGCGTGGGCGTGCGCGTGAGCGGGCCTTACCGCACCCGCGGCTACCTCGAAGTGGCCAAACCCGGCCGCAAAGACGTGACCAGCGAGGGCAACCGCAACGCCCGTGTGTTCGCCGGCCTCGGCATCGATTTCTGAACGGACTCACCCCATGAAGAACGCAACCCGCAAAACCTTTGCCACCCGCCCCCTGGTGCTTGAAATCTCGCGCATCTTTCGCCCCGGCATGGCGGCCACGGCCGTGCTTGCGATGCCCTTCGCCTTTGCAGCGCCACAAGGCGGTGCGGTCACGGCGGGGCAGGCCAACATTGCGCAGAACGGCAACACCACCACCATCACCCAAGGCACGCAGCGTGCGGCCATTGACTGGCGCTCGTTCAACGTCGGGCAGGCCGAGACGGTCAACTTCGTGCAGCCCAACGCCAGCAGCGCCATCCTCAACCGGGTGGTGGGCAACGATGCATCAGCGATCTTCGGGCGCATCACGGCCAACGGGCAGGTGTACCTGGTCAACCCCAACGGCATTTTGTTCGGCCGCACGGCGCAGGTGGACGTAGGTGCCCTCGCGGCCTCCACCGCCAACATCAGCAACGCCGATTTTCTGGCGGGCCGCCTGGCCTTCAGCCAACCCGGCCAAGCCGGTGCGCGGGTTGAGAACCAAGGCAGCATCACCGTGGGTGACGGTGGCTTTGTCGCGCTGGTCGGCCGTGGCGTGGCCAACAGCGGCGTGATCAACGCGCGGCTCGGCAAGGTGGCGTTGGCCGGGGGCGACTCCTTCGTGCTCGACCTCTACGGCGACAAGCTCGTGAACCTGATCGTTGACCCGGCCGCCATGAACTCGCTGACCGACGCCACCGGCAACCCGCTGGCCGCGAGCGTTGACCACTCGGGCCAGATCGTGGCTGAGGGTGGGCGTGTGCAGTTGAGCGTGGCGACCGTCAGACAACTGGTCGAGAACCTCATCAACGTGAGCGGCGTGGTGCGTGCCACTTCGTTCACCAATGCCCCAGGCCAGATCTCGTTGCATGGCGACACCAACACACGTGTGACGGTGAGCGGCACGCTCGATGCCAGCGCAAGCGCGCAAGGTGATGGCGGCAAGGTGGAGGTGTTGTCGGGCGGCAGCACCCAGTTCACAGGGCGCATCCTGGTGCGTGGCGGGGCCAGCAGCGGCAATGGCGGCCACGCGGAAGTGTCTGCCAAGGGCCGCATCGGTTTCATGGGTGACGTGGACGTGTCGGCCGCCAACGGTGCACAAGGCTCGCTGCTGATCGACCCGGCCAATCTGCGCATCGGCAGCGTGTCATCGAGCGATTCGGAAATCTCGGCCGAACAACTGCGCTACTTCCTCACGCGCGGCACCAGCGTCACGCTGGCGGCCGACCAGAACATCGTCGTCGACTCAGAAGTGAACGGCCTGGTGGCCGGTGGTGGCGGCGTGCGCGGTGGCGGGCTCACGCTCACTGCCGGCAACAACCTCACGGTGAACCAGTCGATCGTGTTGAACGACGGGGCACTCAACCTCACCGCCACCGGCGGCACGCTCAGCCAGGCCAACGGCACGCTGCTCTACACCGGCAGCGGCGCGGCCACGCTCACTGGCGGCGCGGGGGTGAACCTTGGCCAGGTGCTGAGTGGAGGTGCAGTCGACATTCGCAGTGCGAATGGCGCGGTGACTGTGCGCAACGCCCTCATCTCGGCCACGGCGAGTGGCAGCGCCGCGCCGGTGGCCAGCCTGAATGTGGACGGTGCTGGGGCCGTCAGCCTCAACGGCGCACTGGTGCAAGGCAACGCCACGGTGCGCAGCCGCAATGCCGGCGTGAGCTTGGCCTCGGCGGTGATCCAGAGCAATGCGGGCAACGTGCAGGTGAACGCCGGCACGACCCTCGCGTCGGCCGCCAGCAACGTGGGCCTCATTGCGGGCGGCACGGTGAGCGCAACCGCCGGGCAGGCGATTGACCTGGGTGCCGTCATCAGCACCGGTGTGGCCACGCTCACCTCCACCAACGGCGGCGTAACCGTGCGCCAGGCCGTCACCGGTGGCGGCACGGCCGCCACCGGTGGCCTCACCATCAACGCGGGTGGTGCCGTGGCGCTGGCCGGTGTGAATGCAGGCGCAGGTGGCATCAACATCACCACCAGCAGCGGCAACGTCAGCTCCCAAGGCGCCACGGCCGGTGAAGGTGGGCTGCTGAGCGCAGGCGGTGTGACCATCCTTGCCAACGCCGGCCAGGCCGGCACCTCGGGTGCTGCCCTGAACGTGCAGGCCACGGCCGGCAATGTGTTGATCGACGGCAACACCGGCGTCAACGTTTCAACCTTGCTCGGGCGCGGCACGGTCACGCTCACGGCCGCTGCCGGTGGTGTGACGGTGGCTGCTCCCATTGCAGCTGACACCGGCGCGGTGAACGCCAGCACCACGCTGCGCCCCACCACCATTGCCATCACCGCACGCGACGCGATCGACGTGGCCGGTG
>JACMKW010000547.1 GCA_014379885.1 Rhizobacter sp. | reverse complement strand
GAACATCGGCCAGGTGACGCACAACGTCATCACCGGCGGCGCTCTGCCGTCCGAGCAGAGCATCAACGCGGTGCTCGATTGCGATGTGGGCTGGAAGATCACGCGGGAGAACGATGACGCGTACATGCTGGTGCCCGCCACGCACCAGTGCTGCGTGGATACGCAGGTGCAGCACACGCACACCGGTCACAGCTGCCTGTACGTGCATCGGAACTCGGTGGTGCTCAACTGCTTCAGCCACGGCAAGCGGGTGCTCTTCGGCGAGGTGAGCAAGCGGCTGCGGGGGCTGTTCTTCACCTACAAGAGCACGCCGAAGGAGGGGGTGACGGAGCTGGTCGACGCGCTGTTGGCGTTGGCGTCCGAGGAGCAGCTGGCCCGGGAGAAGGGCATGGTGCTCAAGCGCATCAACCGGCTGGTGCCGGTGTACGAGGCGGTGAGCACGTACGAGGACTTCTTGACGGCGCGGCTTGCCAACAACGCCCAGCTCAAGGCCTTCCCGCGGCGCTTCAACGACCTGTTGGTGTACATGGCCCGCGTGGAGGACGCGACGTTCCCCTTCGTCAAACGGGACCGCACGTACATCGGCTTCCGCAACGGCATGCTCAACCTGGTGAGCGGCGAGCTCGAGTACTACGGCAACCTGCCCCCCGGCGTGTCGCCGCGGCATTACATCGACCAGGTGTGCCAGTTCGAGGACCTGCACACGCCGCTGTTCGACCGCATCTTCTGCTACCAGCTCGAGCACGACGACCCCGACGAATCGGCCGCCGTGTACACGTACCTTCTCGGCCTCATCGGCCGGCTGTTCTACGAGGTCGGCCAGTACGACAGCTTCGATGTCATGCCGTTTGTGGTCGGCGACACCAACACCGGCAAATCCACCCTGGTGGACATCGTGTCGGCGATGTTCGCGCCCGACAGCGTCGGCGTGGTCGACTCCTCGCACGAGACGGTCTTCGGTTTGCAGGCCATGCACACCAAGGAGCTCATCGTCTCGCCGGAGGTGCCCGACAACATGGCCCGCCAGCTTGCGTCGGACAAGTTCAAGAAGATGGTCTGCGGCGAGGTGGTCGCGGTGCCCATCAAGCACGCCGTCGCGGAGACGGTCAAATGGCGGGTGCCCATGCTCATGTGCGGCAACGACTACCCGCGCTACCGCGACGAGCGCGGCTCGGTGTCCAAGCGCCTGGCCATCTTCTCGTTCACCCGCTACGTGCCCACCCAGGACTCGTCGCTCAAACACCGCATCCTCACCGAGGAGCTGGCCCGCCTGGTGGTCAAGTGCCTGCTCGCGTACCGAAAGCTGCTGCAGCACACCGGCACCGAGGGCTTTTGGACCCGCTGCCCGGCGTACTTCAAGGAGACCACCTCCAGCATGCAGGAAATCACCGACTACGTGCACATGTTCCTCACCCTCGGCCACGGCGACAACATGTGGTACGACCGCGTTGCCAACTCGCGCAAGATCATGTACTTCGTGCAGCAACCCGGCCACAGCCTGTGGATGGAGGAGTTCAAGAAGAAGTTCTACGACTACATGCGCTTCCGCCACCCCCTGGTCAAGCACCGCTGGAGCAAGGACTACAGCGCCTTCAAGCGCCTGGGCTACGTGGTGGAGCGCCGCCACATGTGCCGCGCCTGCAAGCGCCCGGCCACCCGCGGCTGCTGCGAGAACTACAGCCACGCCGTCTGCGCGGAGCGGGGGAAGATGGGTGAGTCAATCTCATGGGAACAGTGCTGAAAAGAGCAACAGGCGCTGCGCCACTATTTTTGGCTTCGCAACCAGATCATGGTATTTGTAAAATGGGATACCGACGCAGCACGAGGGAGGCATCATGCACCACATACTGTTTCCCCTTGTCTTCCTTTTCAGATTCATTAAACGTATACAGAGATTGCTTGCCCTGGTTTTTTTGTTATTGCAGCCAAGGTCGGCAG
>JACMKW010000546.1 GCA_014379885.1 Rhizobacter sp. | reverse complement strand
GTATTTCGCGCCGCTCGCAATCGGGGCGGGGCCCCATGTTCCCATGCGCGCGCACCTCGCAACGAACCGGGGTCTGGGGGTTGTGGGGGGGGGGGGCGGGGATGTCGGTCATGGTGGGTGTTCCTGGAACGGTTGGCGGGTTGACGATACGCCGCGCCGCTCGCCGCGCCGGTCATCCCAGAAGATGACTTGCCCCTCTGTTGCCCTCTCTATCTGGCCCGTTTGTCCACCTCTGGGATGACACGCCCCCACTGCCCCGGCGCGCACACTCGCCCCAAGGAGACAACACCATGACCATTCTTCGCCGCACCTTGCTGGCTGCCAGCCTCGCACTCGCCGCCCCCTCGTTCGTTTTTGCCCAGGCCTACCCTGACCATGCGGTGAAACTGGTGGTTGGTTTCCCGCCGGGCACCGCGCCCGACACGGTGACGCGTTTGCTCGGCCAGAAGCTGGAGACCAGCCTCAAGCAGTCGGTGGTGGTCGACAACCGTGCCGGCGCCGGTGGCCAGATCGGGACGCAAGCAGTCGCAAAAAGCCCGGCCGATGGCTACACCCTGCTCGTGGGCGAGGTGGGCTCGATCAGCATTGCGCCGCCCGCTTTCAGCAAGCTCCCCTACGACCCTGCCAAGGAGCTGGTGGTGGTTGCGGAGATCGTGCGCTCCGACTTCATCCTGATCGTGCCGGCTCAATCGCCCCACAAGACCCTGGCTGACTTTTTGAAAGCTGCCAAGGCCAGCAAGGACCGCCTCAACTTCGCCACCTTTGGTGCCGGCTCGCCGGGCCACTTCGGCGCCGAGATGCTGGCCGAGCAGGCGGGCTTCAAGGTCGAACCCATCCATTACCGCGCCACCGGTGACGCCGTGACTTCCATCGCCAACGGCGACGTGCAAGGCGCGTTCGTGTCCACCGGGTTCGCTTCGGCTCAATTGAAGGGCGGCAAGATGCGTGCGCTGGCCACTACGGCGGCCACGCGCTCGCCGCTTTTGCCCGACGTGCCCACCTTCACCGAAGCGGGCATGCCCAAGGTCGACTTCTCGGCCTGGTTCGCTGTCTTTGCGCCTGCTGGCACGCCAGTGGCCATTCTCGACAGTCTGAACAAGCAGGTGGTGGCCGCGGTGCAGTCGCCTGACGTGAAACAAAAGCTGGTCGACGCCGGCTTCACCGTCACCGGCACCGCGCGTGCCGACGCCGAGCGGATGGTCAAGGCCGAGGCGCCACGCTGGGCGGCGGTGGTGAAGGCGACTGGTTTCAAGGGTGACTGACGGGTGAGCGGGATGGGTGGACTATGCTGCGGCGTCACATGCCTCAGCAGGAGCCCCGATGAACCGCTTCAACACCCCTATCGCTTTGCTCGCCGTCGCGCTCGGCACGGTCACTGTGCCGGCCCAGTCGGCATCTACCGCCGCCTCGTCGGCCTCGGAAGGTGCGTCGGCCTCGGTGGGCAGTGTGTCCACCTCGTTTGAAAAATCGAGCGACAGTTCGTCCAAGAAAGACAAGGTCGCCGCAGGTGACTACAAGGTCATCGACGTGGCGGGCATGCCTGAGCGGCCGGGCACCTTGCGCCTTAAGCTGCAGCCGGTGGCCGACGCCAACGAAGACAACGCCTTCTTCCTTTACCTGCCCGAACAGGCACTGGCGCAAAACCCGCTGGCCGTGGGCCAGACGGTGGCGGCGCGCACCCGGCCGTATGGCGTGGAGTTCGCCAAAGCGGACACTGGCCGTGCCTTCTTCCTGGTGCTGCATGACGACTGGCACCGCGAGCTGCAATCCAACGCCGTCACGCTCTGAGTCTGCTTTGAGCCTGGCTTGGCCGGCCCGTGCGGCGCTGCTGTTCGGGCTCTTTGCTTCACTGTTCGCTTCACTCGGGGTTCAGGCCGCCAGCCTGCGTTTCTGTGACCGCCCACTGACGCTGAGCGCCGAGCACAAGGACAAGCTGTTTCGCTTCGGCGGCGTCATCAAGGCCGAGCTCGAACAAAGCGGCCAAGGCGTGGCACTGATGTCTCGCTCGGGCCTCGACCTGAGCCGCTTCGGCCAGCGCTACTCACATGCCGGCTTCAGCCTCAAGGCCAGCCCCGACACGCCGTGGGCCGTGCGCCAGCTCTACTACGCCTGTGACGAACGGCGCCCGCGCATCTTCGACCAGGGTGTCTCCGGCTTTCTGCTGGGCACCGAAAACCCGGCCATCGGTTATGTGTCGGTGGTGTTCATGCCGGCCGCTGCGGCGGCACCGCTGGAGCGTGCAGCACGCGACAACCGGCAGGCGCTGGCTTTGCTCGGCTCAACATACAGCGCGAACGCGCATGCCTTCAGCCAGCGCTACCAGAACTGCAACCAATGGGTGGCTGAGATGCTGGCCGCTGCATGGGGCGGCTCGCCCGCCGATGACATCGCCAGTTCGCGCGTGGCGGCACAGCAGTGGTTGAAAGGCAAGGGTTACCTACCCACCTTGTT
The DNA here is from genome assembly GCA_014379885.1 of Rhizobacter sp. The sequence continues at coordinate 1,658 of JACMKW010000546.1, read as the reverse complement.
CGACGCGGGCGACCGCCTCCTGCTGTGGTTGGCCACCGCCTTCGTGCCCTGGCTGCACAGCGATGACCACCCGAGCGACGATCTGCACCAGGCGCACTACCGCATCAGCATGCCGGCTTCGATCGAGGCCTTCATCCACGAGACCGTGCCCGGTGCCACGCGCGTGGAGTTTTGCCACACCGAGCAGCACATCGTGATCCGGCGCGGTTGGGTGCCGATTGCCGAGGGCTGCGTGCCGGGCACGCAAGACACCGTGGTCACGCTCGACTGAGAGGCGAACGCGGCACGGGTCTTCGATACGCACGGAGTGCGTACCCTGTCCTGAGGTATCGAAGGATCAGGCTGAGCGGATGGTGGCGTGCGACGTGCGAGCGCAGCGAAGCACCCATCAAGCAACGCCCGCGGAACCGGCTTTGCCGGGCCGCCTGGCGAAGAGCTGGGCCACTGGCCCAGCGCGGCCTGCAAGGCGGCAGCGAAGCGACTGGGGACCCTATCTAGCCGTGGGCATCACGAACTCAGCGCCCTTGGCAATGCTGGCCGGCCAGCGCTGCATTACGCTCTTTTGCTTGGTGTAAAAGCGCACACCTTCTTCGCCGTAGGCGTGCATGTCGCCGAACAGGCTCTTCTTCCAGCCACCGAAACCGTGCCACGCCATGGGCACTGGAATGGGCACGTTGATGCCGACCATGCCCACTTGAATGCGCCGCGCAAACTCGCGCGCCACGTTGCCGTCACTGGTGAAACACGACACACCGTTGCCGAACTCGTGCTCGTTGATCAACTTCACCGCGGCAGCAAAATCGGGCACACGCACCACGGCGAGCACGGGGCCGAAGATCTCTTCCTTGTAGATCTTCATCTCGGGTGTCACGTGGTCGAACAGCGTGCCACCGAGCCAGAAGCCTTGTTCGTGGCCAGCGATCTGGAGGCCACGGCCATCCACCACCAGCTGCGCGCCTTCGTTCACACCGTGTTCGATGTAGCCCGTGATGCGCTCCAGCGCCTGCGCCGTGACGATCGGGCCCATCTCGGCATCGAGCTCCATGCCGTTCTTGATCTTCAGTGTCTTGGCGCGTGCGGCCAGCGCGGGCACGAGCTTGTCGGCCACGTCACCCACGGCCACCGCCACGCTGATGGCCATGCAACGCTCACCGGCCGAGCCGTAGCCGGCACCGATCAGCGCGTCGACCGTTTGCTCCAGGTCGGCATCGGGCATCACCACCATGTGGTTCTTGGCGCCACCCAGGGCCTGCACACGTTTGCCGTGGTGTGCACCGGTCTCGTAGATGTATTGCGCAATCGGTGTGGAGCCGACGAAGCTGATCGCCTTCACATCGGGGTGGGTGAGCAAGGTGTCGACGGCCAGCTTGTCGCCCTGCACCACGTTGAACACACCGTTGGGCAGGCCTGCTTGCGTGAGCAGCTCAGCCATCAGGATGGACGCAGAAGGGTCGCGCTCGCTCGGCTTGAGGATGAAGGCGTTGCCGGCGGCAATGGCCACCGGGAACATCCAGCACGGCACCATGCACGGGAAGTTGAACGGTGTGATGCCGGCCACCACACCCAACGGCTGGCGCATGGTCCAGTTGTCGATGCCGGTGGAGACTTGCTCGGTGTAGTCGCCCTTTAGCAGCTGCGGGATGCCGCAGGCGAACTCG
>JACMKW010000545.1 GCA_014379885.1 Rhizobacter sp. | reverse complement strand
CTGATGGTGGGCGTGCCGAAAATCTGCGCGTTGCCACCGGCCGCCTCGATGCCTGCGACAGCCGCTTCGGCGAGTTTTTGCAGGCCCGAGTTGCAAGGCGTGATGGTCGAGTGCCCGTTGGCCACGCCGATCATCGGCTTCTTGAAATCGCCCTCTTCGTATCCCAGGGCGTAGTACATCGACCGGTTGGGGGCACGGGCCACGCCCTCGGTGATGTTCTTGGAGCGGCGGTTGATGCTCATGGCGGTTCCTAGCTGTGTGGCGGGGGGAGGGGTGGCAAGTATCTCGTCGCATCAATCGGGCGTCCAATATATATAAAATGCGGTATTGATATGCGCCTCATATCGAGGCGCACGCAGTTTGAGACGTTCATGCCATCGCTCAGCGTCTACATCACCGGAATATCCCAATACCCGCCGACCCGACCCGTCGAGAACGATGCCATGAAAGACTACCTCGGCATGGTGAGTGAAAACGCGTCCCGAACGAGGGCCATCCCTCTGCCGCTGAAGATCGAGTCTGCTGATGAGTGACGCCGCTTCCATCGAGTTGCGTGTGTGGCGCCAGTTTCTGGTGCTGGCCGAAACACTGCACTTTGGTCGCGCTGCGCAAAAGCTGCACATCACCCAGCCTCCGCTCACGCTGGCGGTGCAGCAGCTTGAGGCGCGGCTCGGCGTGATGCTTTTTGAGCGCACACGGCGCCAGGTGGCGCTCACGCCCGCTGGCCAAGCGTTGATCGAACCGGTTCGGCAATTGCTGCAGCAGTCTGCGTCACTCGCCGGCATCGCCCAGGCGGCTGGGCATGGGGCGGTCGGGCGCTTGCGGCTGGGCTTTGTCTCCACGGTGGGTTTTGGGCCGCTGCCGGGGTGGCTGCGCGGCTTTCGCGAGCTGGAGCCGGGGATCGACGTGGTGTTGCGAGAGGCCACCACAGATGTTCAATTGCGTGCCTTCGATCAAAGCGAGGCCGATGCCGGCTTCGTGCTGCACGCACCGAACATGGCGCCCGAGGGCGGTGCACGGCCACTGTCACGGCTGTCGGTGAGCATCGAGCCCATGGTGCTGGCGGTGCCCGAAGCCTCACCGCTGAACAGCTCGCGACGCCTCACGCTGGCGCAGATATTGGCGCAGCCGCTCATCATCTTTCCGCGTGGCATTGCGCCCTCTCTGTACGACGCCGTGCTGGCCTTCTATCACCGGCACAACGCCTCGCTGGTCATCGCGCAAGAGGCCATCCAGATGCAGACCATCGTCAACCTGGTGTCGGCAGGGCTGGGCCTGGCCTGGGTGCCGGAATCAGTGACGACCTTGCAGCGTCCCGGCGTGGTGTATCGGCGTCTGCCGGTGGCGCTGGTGTCGGCGGCGCCACGTGCGGAGACCAGTCTCGTTTGGCCTGCTGACGCGGGCCCGGTGGTAGCTCGCTTTGTCGACTATGTGAAACGCGCCGTCGCCGAGCCTGCCAAAGGGTAAGCCGATCGGGCTTGGCGCCTGCGGTATCGTTCGCGCTGCTTTCGCACCTCGTGCCCCATCACATGCTCGTTCATCCCCAGTTCAACCCCGTCGCACTGCAGATCGGTCCCGTGGCCATCCACTGGTACGGGCTGACGTACCTGGTGGCCTTCGGCCTGTTTCTGTGGCTGGCCTCGTTGCGCGTCAAAAAACCGTGGTTCGCCGACGCAGGCTGGACGCGGCGAGACGTTGAAGACCTGCTCTTCTACGGCGTGCTTGGCGTGGTGCTGGGTGGGCGCCTCGGCTTCGTGCTGTTCTACAACTTTGAGCATTACCTGAAGAACCCCCTGGAGGTGTTTGCGGTCTGGAAAGGCGGCATGTCTTTCCACGGCGGGCTGTTAGGTGTGGGCGCGGCCATGGCGCTGTTTGCGCGGTCGCGCAAGCGTGCTGTGCTGCAAACCTTCGACCTGATCGCGCCCTGCGTGCCCACCGGTTTGGCTTCGGGGCGCATCGGCAACTTCATCAATGGCGAGCTTTATGGCCGGCCTGCCGACCCGAGCCTGCCGTGGGCGATGGTGTTTCCGCAGTCGAACACTGCCGACCCGCGCCACCCGTCTCAGCTCTACCAGTTTGGGTTGGAGGGCATGCTGCTCTTTGTGCTGTTGTGGCTCTATGCGCGCAAGCAGCGTTCACCGGGGCAGGTCACCGGAGTCTTCATCTTTGGGTATGGGGTGTGCCGCTTCGTCGTCGAGTATTTCCGCCAGCCTGACAAGGGCCTGGAGAACCTGGCGCTGGGCTTGAGCATGGGCCAGTGGTTGTGTATTCCCATGATGGTGGGCGGTGCGGCCCTGTGGGCCTGGGCGGCCAGCCAAGGCGCCAAGAAGGTGGCCGCATGAGACAGATCTTCTTCGACACCGAAACCACTGGCCTCAGCCCCGAGTCGGGTGACCGCATCATCGAGATCGGCTGCGTGGAGATGGTGAACCGCCGCCTCACCGGCAACAACAAGCACTTCTATCTGAACCCCGGGCGGCCCAGCCACGAAGATGCAGTGAAGATCCACGGCCTGACCGAGGAATTCCTGGCCGACAAACCCGCGTTTGCCTTGGTGGCAGACGAACTGCTGGCGTATCTGGCAGGCGCGGAGGTCATTGCCCACAACGCGAGCTTCGACGTGGGATTCTTCAATGAAGAACTCAGGCGTATGGGCCGGCCCAAGTTCGCAAGCTTGGTGGGCCAGATCAGCGACACCTTGGTGATGGCGCGCGAGATGTTCCCCGGCAAGTCGAACTCGCTCGACGCGTTGTGCAAGCGCCTGGAGGTCGACAACTCCAACCGCACACTGCACGGAGCCTTGCTCGATGCAGGCCTGCTGGCCGAGGTCTACATCCGCATGACACGCGGGCAAGACTCGCTGGTGATCGACGCCAACGAATCGTCGCGTGGTGATGTGGTCATCGTGACAGTCGATTTCAGCCAGTTCGTGCTGCCGGTGATTGCGGCCAGCGAGGTCGAACTGGCCGCGCACGATGGGGTGCTGGCCGAACTCGACAAGGCCTCGGGTGGCAAGACGACTTGGCACCGCCTGGCGGCCTGACCCCGTATGGCATAATCCGCGGCTCCCCGAATACTCGGGCGGTTAGCTCAGGGGTAGAGCACGACATTCACACTGTCGGGGTCGGGGGTTCGAAACCCTCACCGCCCACCAGCAAGACAAAAAAGCGCCTTCGGGCGCTTTTTCTTTGGCGGCGCCAGGGGCGATGTAGGCTGCGGCCTACGCGAAAATTAACCGTGAACTGCTGGCGGCTGCGTGACGTCGCGTTCATCCTGAAGTAGAACTTTTTTCACACTGTCCGCCGCCTTGCTTTTTACCAAACGCCTGCCGCCTCGGCCCGGCCCGCCACCCTTGAGGCCAGCTTTTCGAGCTCACGGCGTCAATGCGGAGGCATTGACCCGCGCACTGCCGCTTCACCATTAGCCACGCCTCTTTGATGCGCTCGTGCGCCGTCCTGTACCCTTGCGCCCGGCGTGTTTTGAGCCTTTCCCTTGGAGACCCTATGCCGTTGACCCGGATCCTGGCCATTTTTTCTTGTTGTTTGTTCACGAGTTTTGCATCGGCTCAAAGCATTGAACCCGCCAAAGACTGGCAAACCGCCGACAGCGCGCATTTCCGGGTCAACTACCGTTCGGCATGGCGAGCTCAGGCTGAGCGTGTGGTGCAGGCGGCCGAACGGGCCTATCCCAAGGTAACCAAGGCACTGGCCTGGGAGCCGCGTGGGCGCACCGAGATCTTGCTGATCGACCAGTACGACCTGGCCAACGGGTTTTCGACACCGCTACCGTACAACATCATCGGCGTCTTTCTGGCGCCGCCCGACAAGGGCGAGTTGCTCGACAACAGCGAATGGCTCGACCTGCTGCTCACGCACGAGTTCACGCACACGGTGCACCTCGACAAGGTGCGCGGTGTGCCCGGCGTGTTGCAAACCATCTTCGGTCGCCAACCGATCTTCTTCCCCAACATGTTCGAGCCCGGCTGGGCCATCGAAGGGCTTGCCGTCTACAACGAGAGCGAGGTGGGCACCGGCCGAGGCCGCCTGCTAGGGCCGGTGTTCGAGGCCTGGTTGCGTGCCGAAGCCAAGAGCGGCTTTCTGTCCCTGCGCGAAATCAACGCCGGGGGCCGCGCTTTGCCGGTGTCCAAGTCCTACCTGTATGGCGCCTATTTCTATGAATTCCTGGCCCGCAAATACGGGCCCGACGCCATCTACAAAGGCGTCGACCATTACAGCGGCAACCCGCCGATGTGGCCGCGCCTGCACACCAATCCGGTCAACGCCACCGGCAAGACCATGGATGTGCTGTGGGACGAATTTCTCGTCGACCTGAAACAACAGGTGCAAGAACGTGCCCAGGCCGTGACCCGCGTGCCCGAGGCCGTGGGTGAGCGTCTGGCGGGGCCCTTGTTCGGTGTGGGTGCGGTGGCCGCCTTGCCAGGTGGCGCCACGCTGGCGGTGCTCGACGATGGTGTGAACCACACCCAGCTGGTGAAGGTCAGCGCCGATGGCAAGCAGACCGTGCTGGCCGACGTCAACCGTACCGCCGAGCTCAACGTGGCGCCCGATGGCCGTGTGCTTGTGGCTCAGCCTGACATCTGCAACTGGCGTTATCTGGCGTTCGACCTCTATCGGCTGCAAGACGACGGCGAGCTGAAACAGCTCACGCACTGCGCGCGCCTGCGCCACGCCGTGCAGGCCGGTGACGTGATCGTGGGTTTGCAACAAGGCCAGGGGCGCACGCGGATGGTGGTGTTCGACGCGGCGGGCCAGCAGCAGCGTGTGCTGTGGGAGCCGCCTGCCGAAGTCACCCTGATCGACCTGGCCGCGTCGCCCGATGGCAAGCAGGTGAGTGTGGTCAGCAAGCGCGAAGGCGACTGGCGTGTCGAAAGCTTCGACCTCACCCAGCCGGGTGCCGCACCACGCCTCTTGTTCACGCACAACGCGCCAGTGCATGCGCTCACGCATGGCCCGTTGGGGCTGGAGTTCATTGCCGTGCGCGATGGTGTCTTCAACGTGTGGCGCCTGGAAGGCGACGCATGGGTCCGGCTTAGCCACAGCCACACCCGTGTGGTCTCTCACGGCGGCACTCAGGCTGATGGGTCGTTGGCACTGACTGTGGTGGCACCAGGGGGCTACGAGCTGCGGCGAATGGCCGCCACCGCGCCCCTGCAGCGTGTACCAACCGTGGCGACAGCGACAGCGCCTGGGGCAGCCAGCGCTCCGGTGCCTGCCAGCGTGGCCGCGCTGGGTGAGCCCCAGCCCTACCAGTCGTGGCGCTCGATGTACCCCCGCACCTGGTTCCCCGTGATCACCGGCGACCGCGGCCTGGTGGCGGTGGGCGCCAGCACCTTCGGCTCCGACGCGCTGGGCTGGCACCAATACGCCGTCTCGCTGCAATATGAAGCCCGTCAGAACGAACTGCTGGGCAGCCTGCAGTACCTGTTCCAGGACCAGCACCTGCTCACCTTGCAGCGCGACCTCTCGGCGCGCGCCTGGAAGTCCGGCAGCGACCAGGACGACGTGACCAGCTACGACCGCAACACCCGTGCGCAGTGGCTGAGCGTGCTGCCCTGGCTGCGCCTGGACCGTCGCATCGCCTTTGGTGTAGGTGCGGCGCTGGATCACGTGGAGCGCGTTCACCCCGAGGCGGCACCGGGTGGGCTGCCCCGCACCGAGCGCCTGCTCGCGGCCCTGTTCAGCTACGACACGAGCGGCGACAACTGGTGGTCGGAAGGTGCCAACCGCGGCCAGCATGCGACGCTGCTGTACGAGAGCTACCGCCCGTTTGCACGAGACGGCCGCAACGATTACGACGGCAGTGTGCTGCGCTTTGACTGGCGCGGTTTTGTGCCGGTGGGCCGCAGCGTGCTGGCCTTGCGCCACACCGAGGCCTATGCGCGCGGCTTCACCGAACGCTTCCAGCTCGGTGGTGCGATCGACCCGCAGCTGCAGTTGGGCATGGCGCTCAACAACCGCGACATCACCTTGCGCGGCTACCGTGGCGACGAGTCCCGCTTGCGTGGCGCCAATGCGCGCGTGACAAGCATCGAGTGGCGCATGCCGGTGGCCGATGTGGACCGGCACTTTATGGTGCCGGCGGTGGGCCTGAACCGGGTGTCGGCGACGGCGTTCTTCGACATCGGTGGCGCCTGGGATGCAGGCCACCGGCCCGATGCCTACCAGCGCGGTGTGGGCCTGGAGTTGCTGAGCGAGGTCAAGCTGCTGTACGCGCTGGGTCTGCAATTGCGCATGGGTGTAGCGCGTGGCCTCGATGAGCCTAAGGGCACTCGGGGCTACCTGGCGGTCGGCCGCGCGTTCTGACGCGCTTTTGACAACAGCGCTTCAGTGCAACTTGTCGCGTGGCGGGCGCTTGAACGACTTCGGCTTGTAGACGTTGCCTTCCCAGGTGCCGCCCTCACGGGCGCGCTGGATGGCGTCTTCTGCTACCTGGGCGGCATTCTTGCGCGAGCTGCGCCAGTGGTACACCCTCAGGCCCCAGCCGCGAATGCGTTGCCAGATGCGGCGTGCGGCGGCGTCAAACCTCAGCCGCAGGCGCTCGCCTATCAGCAGCCGTGCGATGAACACGGCACAAACAGCCAGGACGACGGTGGGAATGATCTTCTCGAACATGGGGTGCGTGACTTGCTGGCCGCATGTTAGCCCTCCCTGAAGCCGCCTGGCAGGCTGCCGCAGAATAGGCCGAGCCCGGCGCGTGGCTCGGGACGAGCCAGGAGTGCCGATTGATGGAGCAGGGGTGATGGAACAGATCGAGGCCGTGGTGGTGGGCGCCGGCGTGGTGGGTCTGGCGATCGGGCGTGCGTTGGCGCAGCGCGGCCTGGAGACTTTGGTGCTGGAGAGCGAAAACGCCATCGGCACCGGCATCAGCTCGCGCAACAGCGAGGTCATTCATGCCGGCCTTTACTACCCCGCGGGTTCGCTGAAGGCGCGCTTGTGTGTGCAAGGCCGCCAACAGCTCTATGCATTTTGCGAGTCGCACGGCGTGCCGCACCAGCGATGCGGCAAGTTGGTGGTGGCCACTGACGACAGCCGGCTCGCGGGCCTGGATCAGCTCATGGCCAAGGCTGCCGTCAACGGTGTGCACGACTTGCAGCGGCTCACCGCAGCACAAGCGCTGGCGATGGAGCCTCAACTGGCCTGTGTGGGTGCCATTCATTCACCGTCCACCGGCATCATCGACAGCCACGGCCTGATGCTCGCGCTGCTGGGCGATCTGCAAGCGGCGGGCGGTGATGTGGCCTTGTCGTCACCGGTGTTGCGCATCGCGCGCGGCGGTGGGTTGCATGTGCTGCAGGTGGGTGGTGACGAACCCATGGAGCTGGCGGCCGGCATCGTGGTGAACGCGGCCGGCTTGTGGGCGCCGCGTCTTGCTGCGGCCACCCAAGGCCTGGCGCCTGCTTTTGTGCCCCGCGCTCATTTCAGCAAAGGCAACTACTACGCGCTCGCGGGCCGTGCCCCGTTTTCTCGCCTCATTTACCCGCTGCCGCAAGACGCGTGGCTGGGCGTGCATCTCACGCTCGACCTGGGCGGCCAGGCGCGCTTCGGTCCTGACGTGGAGTGGTTGCCAGATGAAGTGGCCGAGGGCCCGCTCGACTATGAGGTAGACCCTTCGCGTGCAGCGAGGTTTTATGCCGATGTGCGGCGCTATTGGCCGGCCTTGCCTGATGGCGCATTGCACCCGGCTTACAGCGGCATGCGGCCGAAGATTCATGCGCGTGATGAGCCGGCGCCTGACTTTCGCATCGACGGGCCGGGCGAGCACGGGGTGGCTGGGCTGGTGAACCTGTTCGGGATTGAGTCGCCGGGGCTGACGTCTTGTCTGGCGTTGGCGGATGAGGTGCTGCGCCGCTTGTTGCCGAACCAGGGTCGATAGATCAGTTGTTGCCGGGCAAGTCAGCCTTGCGGATGCGCACGGGGGGCTTCTTCTTGGGTGCTGCTGCTGGTGCTTCTGCCGCTGCGGTGGCGATGAGCGCCTCTTCAGGCGTTGGCGCTGCAGCCCCGTGGTGCGCCGTGGCAGCGCCTTCCTTGCCTTCCTTGATGACGCGGGTATAGGGTGCCAGGATGCCCACCATCTGCCCGTACACCTTCGGGTTGCCGGCCACCACCTCGCGCTGGTACATGAAGTCGGATTCACCGGTGAAGTTGCCGATCAGGCCACCCGCCTCGGTGATCATCAGCGAGGCGGCGGCGATGTCCCAGGGGCT